>JACQRG010000042.1 GCA_016206565.1 Candidatus Omnitrophota bacterium
CACCCCAGCAGGCCGGTGAGCAGGAACGCCCCCCACGTGAAACTGATGCCGGGGTACCAGCCCAGGACAAGGTCGCTCAGGACAAGGATGGCCAGCGGCAGCAAGAGGGCCCAACGCTTGGAGAGGTACGTGCCGCCGAAGAGCGCGATGGCCATCACCGGCGTGGCATTGGGCGGGTGGGGGACCAGCCGCGCGACCACGCCCAAGAGCAGCAGCCCGATGACCAGCCACGACTTGCCGGATTCCTCGTACATGAGAGCCTCCTCCTTAGAAGCGCAGGGTCAGGCCTGCGATGAACGACGTCGGGGGCGCGGGGTTCTCGCCGGTGGACACGATGACGCCGTTGCTGGACTGGAAAGTAGTGTATTCCTCGTTCGTGGCATTCTCAACGGTGAAATAGACCGTCAGGTTGCCGTAGACCAGGCGCACCCCCAGGTTGAGCACGCCATAGTTATCCGCCGGGAGCGTGTTGTTGAAATCGTTGATCCGGAAGCCATCCTGCACAAGCAGCCAGTCCGCCGTGGCGAAGAACCCCGGGACGAGCTCGTAGATCAGCGACGCGGTGAAGCGGTGCTCCGGCACGCCGGGGATCGCCCGGCCCTTGAACTCGCCCTTGCGGAACTCCGCCTCGATGAAGGTGTAGGCGAGCCGGGTGTCCAGGCGCTCCAGCGGCAGGCGCGGCTCCAGGACGAGCTCCAGGCCCGTGCGCTCGGTGTCCATGTTCTGGTTCTGGAACACGTTCGCGTTGAAGAGAATCTCATCGTCAATGCGGTTGAAGAAGACCGCCGCCGTGAAGGCGCCCAGGCCCGGATGCGCCCCGCGCAGCCCCAGCTCGTAGTCGTCCGCCTGCTGCGGCTGGAGGTTGAGGTTGCCGACGAAGGTGGTGGGGACCACCGCCGAGAAGTCGTCCACCTCGGGCGCCTTGAAGGGCCGCGCAAAGCTGGCGTACGCCGTCAGCCCCTCCACGAGGTCCACGGAGGCGCCCAGCTTGGGGCTGAGCCCCTCGAACCGCAGCGTGCCGAGGAACGACGGGAAGGAGATGTCCTCCTCAAACCGCGCCTTGTCGAACCGCAGGCCGGCCATGACCGTCAGGCGGTCGAAGAACCGCAGCGTCTCTTCCACAAACAGGCCGATGTCGCCCTTGTTGGACTCATCCAGCCGCGCGCCGCGCAACCCGACGCTGGACTTCTCATCCAGCAGGTCCATGGCGCCCACCAGGCCATGGCGCAGATGCGCGCCTTGCGCCTCGTGGCCCACGCGCAGGCTCAGGCCCTTGGAGGGCGCGATGGTGGCGAAGCGGCCGAAGGAGGTGACGGAGTCGCTTTCCCGGTCGTGCCAGAACGCGCTCAACGCCCCCGAGAGGCCGGCCGGTCCCGTCACCCGCGCCTCCACCGACGCCTGCATGGTCGCGTCGTCGAAGAAGCCGGGGAAAGAGCCGATCTGCCGCCGCCGGGCCTCGGTCTGCGCCGGCGTCACACCGCCAGAGAAGTAGCTGGTGTCCTCGCTGTGCAGGACGTTCGTCTCAATCGCCAGTCCCTCCAGCGGCTGCGCGCCCAGGTGGGCCGTGGTGGTGGACGTGCGCGAGTTGGTACTTTCCCGGTAGCCGCTCACGAGGCGGCGCGTGAAGCTGGTGCCGTAGCTCACCGGCCCTGCGCTGCCGCGGGCCGCGGTGAAGTAGCGCTGGCGCCCGAAGGAGCCCGCCTCCGCGCCGGTTTCGGTGACCAGCGGCTCCTCGGCGCCCTTCTTGGTCACGATGTTGATGACGCCGCTCAGCGCCCCTTCGCCGTAGGCCAGCCCGCCGCCGCCCCGGATGATCTCGATGCGCTCGATTTGCTCCAGCGGAATGCTCTGCCAGTGCACCTCATCGCCGGTGGGGCGGTTCTGGCGCACGCCGTTGACCAGCACCAGCGCGCCGGTGCGCGAGCTGTTGACGACCCCGCGGATGTTGACGCCGGCGTCCGCCCCCAGGCCGAAGCCGTGCGTGTCCATCATGCTCAACCCCTCGAAGCGGTTGAGCAGCTCGGGCACGGAGGAGGCACCGCTGCGGGTGATGGCCTCGGCGGTGACGACCGTGGCGTTGCCGGGAAACTCGCGCACGTCCAGCGCGCCCTCCGGGGAGCGGGACGCGGTGACCAGGACTCCCGGCAGGCGCTTCGACGCGCGGGCCTCCTCGGCCTGCGCGCCGGGGCTCCAGGCGACCAGGCTGGCGGCGAGCGCAAGCCACATGCGGTGGGACCGACGAGCGGACATGAACCCCTCCTGTCCCGAGTCTCGCGGGACGTCGCGCGGCGCGCGGCCGGGGCAGGCGGGAACAAAAAACCCTGACGAGGGCTCGTCAGGGAACATTCCCGGAGCGCTTCACCCTCGACTCACGCCACGAAGTGGTGTGAAGCTGCGGTGATGGGCAGGTCTTCTGGCTCCCCCACATCCCTCGCGCCTTCCCACCCGCCTCCGTCCTGGAGGCGAACAGTGGCCTTGCGAGGGCAACCGCTCGGGGTTACAGCGGCGGGTCCGCGCCCGAATCGCACGGGCTTCCCTACAACCCATCAACCGAATTGTCGCGAGGCAGGATAGGACAGGCGAGCTGCGGTGTCAAGCGGAACTTACGGGGTCTTGCGGCCCATGCAGATGGGGCAGTCTTCGGAGAACGTCAGGTAGCGCTGGTTGATTTTGGGGGTCCAGAACGTCGCGACCTCGGCCGCGCCGTTGAGCGTCCTGGTCAGCCCCTGGCCCAGGCCCTTGGCCAGGCCGGTGAAGACATTGCCGCCTTCCTTGGCGGTCTGGGCCGGCTGCAGGATCATCTCGGTCCAGCCGAAGAACGTGTTGGTCGCGCCCCGCAGCAGCGTGTGGCCGGCCTTGGTGCCGTAGTCGGTCTGGTCGCTCAGGGTTTTGGAGCAGATGGGGCACACCGCCGCGCGCTTGGCGGCCGGCTCGGCTGCGGCGCAGAATCCGGGGACGCCCAGCAGGGCGGCGGCCAGGGCGATTCCCATAAGGCGAGTGCGAAAGGCAGCCATGCGCGGTCTCCGTCGCTCAACTGGCATCTAGGACCCTGTTATGATACCATTAAATCGTCGCGGCGTGCACACGGAGTCGTCATGGGCCAGGACAATGGATTCATCGAGATGGAAGTCAGCCGGATCCGCATCGATGAGCGGCGCGGGGAGCAGGTCATTGTACTCAAAGAGAAGGCGGGCAACCGGCTGCTGCCGATCATCATCGGGATTTCCGAGGTGACGGCCATCAAGATGAAGGTCAGCGGCATCCAGCCGCCGCGGCCGCTGACGCACGACCTGCTCACGGCGCTCATCCAGCAGCTCGGTGCGACGCTGCAGCGCATCGTCATCAGCAAGCTCGAGTTCAACACGTTCTTCGCCAAGCTCGTCCTGCAGGGCCGGGACGGCTCGCTCCATGAAGTGGACGCGCGCCCCTCCGACAGCATCGCCGTGGCCCTGCGGGCCGACGCGCCGATCTTCGTGGCGGAGGATGTCCTGAATCAGGTCGCCTCCAGCTACGGCCTGTGACCCATCACACGCTGCTACCTCGTGCGCCACGCCGAAACGACCTGGAACCGGGAGAACCGCCTCCAGGGCCACTCCGATCTTCCGCTCAGCCCCGTCGGTGAAGAGCAGGCCAGGCGGGTGGGGGCGTTCTTCGCCTCGCGGCACCTGCGGCAGCTCGTCACCAGCGGCCTGCGGCGGACCCGCCAGACCGCCGAGGCCATCTTGGCCGGCAACGGCCACCGGCTCATACCGGCGGTGGACCACGAGCTGCGGGAAATCCACCTGGGCGTGTGGGAGGGCCTGACCCCGCAGGAGATTGACGCGCAGTTCGCCGGCGCCTACCAGCGCTGGAAGGAGCAGCCCTCGACGGTCACGATCCCGCAGGCCGAGCCGCTGGAGGCGTTCCAGCAGCGCGTGCGGCGGGCGATGGCGCGCGTCGTCTCGCAGCTTAAGGAGGGCGACCACGCCGTGGTGACGCACGGCGGGGTCATCGCGATGATCCTGGCGGACGTCCTCGGGGCGGACTACGACGCGATCTTGCGGCGGCTGCGGCTGGACAACGCCGGCATCACGGCGCTGGAGTTCGGGCAGGGGCGGCCGCACGTGCTGTGGGTCAACTCCACCGTCCACCTGGAC
>JACQRG010000044.1 GCA_016206565.1 Candidatus Omnitrophota bacterium
GCCGGCTTGCGGGCGGGTTTTTTCGCCTTGCGGGCTTTCGGCTTCGCCTTGGGCTTGGCCTTATCCCGCGACTTCGCGAAGCTGGCGACCGCCGGCTTGGCCAGCGCCACAAAGTCCCGGTAGGCCAGGCGGATGGTGTCGGTGTGCGAGCCGGCGTTGAAGACGATGTCCCCCACCTCGGCGAGCATCCGGTCCGCCACGACCGGCACGTGGTAGAGGTTGCCGAACGGCGACATCGCGCCGACCTCCACGTCGGGGAACTGGGCCTTGATGTCCGCCTCCTTGGCGATGGACAGCGACGTGGCCCGCAGCGCGGCCTTCAGGCGGGCGAAGTCAATCAGGTGCGTCGCGGGCAGCACGGCCAGCACCGGCCCCTGGTTGGTTTTCACGAGGACCGACTTGGCCAGCTGCTTGCCGGAGACATGCTGCGAGGCGGCGATCTCCTGGGCCGTGTACGCCACCGAATGCCTGGCCGCGGTGTACTTCACGCGCGCCGCCTGAAGGAACTCCTGCAACGTTTTTGACACCGCCATCCTGCGCCCTCCTGAAGTTGTGAAACCATCCTAGCGCAGCCTCACGCGGTTGACAAGGGCATGGTAGAATTACAGTCAAGGCATCCCGATGGGCGTGCTCAAGGGATTGTTATGGTTTCTCTTCGCGACCGGCGTCATCGCCATCGCGATGTACCTGACCGGCAACTACGAGCTGGCGGACCGCCTCACCGCCCTCTTCGTGGCCTGGCAGCCCTACCTGCCGCTCAAGCTGGACTTCGATCTCTTCCTGGTCGTCACCACCGTCTTAAGCTTGCTGCTCGGCGGCGTGGCCCTCGGCGGCTGCGCGTTCATGCTGGCCTTCATGACCAGCCGCCTGACGGTCGCGCAGCGCCAGCAGCTGGCCCAGGCGGCCGCGTCCCAGCAGGAAATCACCCACATCAAGGAGCAGCAGCAACGCCAGCACCAGCAGCTCATCACCTTCGCCCAGTCCTTCACCAAGCGCCTCGACAAGCGCGTGCTGGTGCAGGGCATCGTGGAGGCGGCCTGCCGGGTCACCAGCTCGGCCCAGGCCAACAGCATCGTGAGCCTCTGGCTGCTGCAGTTCGGCACCGACATCATGCACTTTGAGCACGGGCTCTACTGCGAGCAATCGCTCTTCACCCAGGCCGACTACCCGGCCACCGACGCGCTCTTCGCCCGGGTCATCCAGTCCCAGCAGCCCTCGCTGCTGCCGCAGTGGAGCGACGGCGTGGCCGTGGTCCAGCCGGAGAAGGCCCCCACCCTGCGCGCCACCAGCGGCGGGATGCTCGTCCCGCTGGTCGTGGAGGGGGCGGTGCTGGGCGTGCTGGTCATCTTCTGCCATCCGGACGTCCTCAAGAGTTACACCGAGCAGAAGATGTATTTCAACGCCATCTGGCAGGAGCTCTCGCTGGCGCTCGCCGTCGCGGTGCAGGGCGAGCTGGCCATCTTCGACCGCCTCACCGGCGCGCACAACCGCGAGTACTTCATGAAGCGGCTCATCCAGGAGATTGACCGGGCCAACCGCTTCCAGTTCCCCTTAACACTGCTGATGGCGGACGTGGACAATTTCAAGGCGGTCAACGACACCCTCGGGCATCCCCAGGGCGACGCGGTGCTGAAGATCATCGCCAAGCTCATCCGCCAGGAGGTGCGCGCCATTGACCTCGTGGGCCGCTACGGCGGCGAGGAGTTCGTCGTGCTGCTGCCGGAGACCGGCATGGGCGAGGAGGGCGGCGGCGCCTCGGGCGCGATGGTCGTGGCCGAGCGCATCCGCAAGGCGGTGGACCAGGAGTTCGCCGGCCTGCAGAAGCCGCTCAACCTCACCGTGAGCCTCGGCGTGGCCATCCGGCGCTTCCCCGAAGATCGGACGATGGACCAGCGGGAGCTCATCCGCCTGGCCGACGAGCAGCTCTACCGGGCCAAGGCCACCGGCAAGAACAAGGTCTGCGTCGAGGCGCCGGCCAAGTCGCCGCAGGTTCCGTGACGCGATGGCGGCGGCCTATGACCTGGCGGTGGTCGGCAGCGGGCCCGGCGGCTACGCCGCCGCGCTGACCGCGGCGCGGCGCGGCGCGCGCGTGGGCCTCATCGAACGGGAACAGTGGGGCGGGGTGTGCCTGAACATCGGCTGCATCCCGACTAAAGCCATGCTGGCCGTGGCCGCGCTGCTGCGGCGCGTGCAGCGCGCCGGGGCGATGGGCGTGCGCATCGAGGGCGCGCGGCTGGACTACCCGGCGGTGCTGGCGCGCAACGAGCGCATCGTCGGCTCGCTGCGCCGCGGCCTGACCGACCTGCTGCGCCACGAGGGCGTGGAGCTGCTGGCCGGCAGCGCGGCCTTCGACGACGCGCATCACCTGACCGTCACACGGCAAGGCGGGTCGCAGCGGCTGGAGGCTTCCCGCATCATCCTGGCGACCGGGGCGAGGCCCAGCGCCGGCCCCTGGGCGTTCGACGAGCGGCGCCTGCTCTCCTATCGCGGCCTGCTCTCCCTGACCGAGGTGCCGCGGTCCTTGCTCATCATCGGCGGCGGGGCCATGGGGTGCGAGTTCGCCTCCTGCTTCGCCGCGTTCGGCGCGAGCGTCACCCTCGTCGAGCAGCAACCGCAGCTGCTGCCGGCCGAGGATCCGGACGCGACGCGCTGGCTGGCGCGCCGCTTCGAGGCCGACGGCGTGGCCGTGCGCGCGGGCACGAGCGTGCAGCACCTCTCGACTTCTTCGGACGGCGTCGAGGCGCGGCTCTCGGACGGGCAGGCCGTCCGCGCCGAACGGTGCCTGATTTCCGTCGGCCAGCGGCCCAACCTCGAGGGGCTGCGGCTCGAGGCCGCCGGCGTGGCCGCCCAGGGCGGCATCCAGGTGGATGCATTCCTGCGCACCTCGCAGCCGCACATCGCCGCCATCGGCGATTGCCTGGAGGGCCACGGCCTGGCGCACTGGGCGAGCGCTGAGGGCACGCTGGCCGCGCGCAACTTCTTCGAGTCGCCGCCCCAGACCCTGGACGCCGAGCTAGTACCGCACTGCACCTTCTCGGATCCGGAGGTCGCCTCGGTCGGGGCCCGCCAGGACGCCGCGGCGGGGCTGCGCGTGGGCCGCTTCTCGTTCGCGGCGCTGGGCAAGAGCGCGTGCGACGACGAGACCGACGGCTTCGTCAAGCTGCTGGTGGACCCGGCGACCGAGCAGGTGCGGGGGGCCACCATCGTCGGCGCGCACGCCTCGAGCCTGATCCACTACGCGGCGCTGGCCCTTCAGCATGGGTTGACGGCCAAGCAGCTGGCCCGGACCATCACCGCGCACCCGACGCTGCCCGAAGCCATCACCGAGGCGGCGGCCCATCTCTACGGCGAGTCGCTGTGCGTGGCAGGCCGCCGATCCGCCCCGGTGCGCTCCTGATGCGCATCGGGGCGTTCTGGACCGTCGTGGCGCTAAGCTGCGCGGCCACCTTCATCATGCTGGAGCTGCCGTACGTGAACTGGGCGCGCGTCGCCGCCCCAGTGGACGCGCAGCCGCTGATCATCCGCCGGGACGCCAAGGGCGACGGCCGGTTCGGTGCCTCGCGCAGCGGCGGCCGGTCGCACCGCGGCGTGGACCTGGCGGCTCCGCTCGAGAGCCCGGTGCGCGCCATCCGCAGCGGGCGGGTGCTGGAAGTCGGCTCGGACCGCGGCCTGGGCCAGTACGTCGCGCTGGGCCACGGGTGGCGCCTGCAGAGCCTCTACGCCCACCTCAAGACGATCGCCGTCAAGGAGGGAGCCCGCGTCAAGCAGGGCGAGGTGGTGGGCGTGGTGGGCAAGACCGGCAACGCCCGGCATCCCTGGATCACCCCGCATGTCCATCTGGAGATCTGGAGAGACGGCGCGCCGGTGAATCCCGAGGCCGTCGGCCTGGCCTTCGCCGGCGTGGCGGCAGGCGCGATCGCCGAACGGCGCGCAGGGGATTCCGCGGATGCCTCGGACACCGGGGGCGAGTGATCCCGGCGCGTTGCGCGCCGGCGCGCGGGGCGGCTGGTGGTTCCGGCGCTGGCCCGGGCCGGGCATCGCGGCCGGCCTGACGGACCGGCACACACCGCTTGAGCGCCTGGTGGATGAGCTGGGGCCCGGCGTGCGCACGGCCCAGGCCGAGCAGGTGCATGGGGCGAGCGTGGCGGTCCTCAATCGGATCGAGGGTCAGGTGCCGCCGATTGCCGGCTGCGACGGGCTCTGGACCGCTGAAGGCGGGCTGGCCCTGCTGATCCGGACCGCCGACTGCCTGCCGCTCTACTTCGCCGAGCCCCGGCGCGGCATCGCAGGGCTGGCGCACGTCGGCTGGCGCGGGCTGCGGGCGGGGTTGCCGGCCCGCATGGTCTCGGCGGGGATGGCGGCGTATCGGCTCATACCGGAGGACCTTGCGGTGGCGGTCGGGCCGGCGATCCGCGCCTGCTGCTATGAGGTCGGGGCGGAGTTTGCCGCCCTCTTCGGCCCGCATGTGCGCCGGCGCAACGGGCGGCTGACGTGCGATCTGGTGGGGGCGGCGCTGGAGCAGCTGGCGCGCTGCGGCGTGCGGCCGGCCCGGGTCCTGGACAGCGGCCTGTGCACGGCCTGCTCGCCCCGGCGCTGGTTCTCCCTGCGGCGCGAGGGGCAGGCGACGGGTCGCCTGGTGTCGGTCATCATGATTAAGAACATGACAGAGC
>JACQRG010000045.1 GCA_016206565.1 Candidatus Omnitrophota bacterium
CGACGAGGAGCTCACGCAGGAAGTGCGCGGCCGCGACCTGGTGACCGGCCTGCCGAAGACCGTGACGATCACCTCGGAGGAGGTCCGCGAGGCGCTCTCCGAGCCGATCCGCTCCATCGTGGAGGCGGCGCGCTCCACGCTGGAGAAGACCCCGCCGGAGCTCTCGGCCGACCTCATTGACCGGGGCATCGTGCTGGCCGGCGGAGGGGCTCTGCTGCGCGGGCTGGACCGCCTCCTGGCCGAAGAGACCGGCCTGCCGGTGCACATTGCGGAGAGCCCGGTGACGGCGGTAGCACTCGGCGTCGGCAAGGGCCTGGATAACATCCGCTACCTGCGCAACCGCATTGCCATCTCGACGAAGTCCGAGTTCTAAGCGTTTCCTCCGGACGGCACTCACCCTCCTGCTCGTCGCTTTCCTCCTGCAGCCGCACGTGCGGCACCACCTGCTCGCCTTGCTGATCCTGCCGCTGAGCGTGGTCAAAGGCGTGGTGGCCGCCGTGGTGCATTTGCCTGAGCTGCCCACCCTGTCGCGGGAAAACAAGCGGTTGCGGCAGGAGCTGCTGCGGCGCGAGCGGGAGCTGGCCCAGGCGCGCGAGGCGCTCCGGCTTGCCGGGGCGGCCCACGCGCTGGCCGCGGCCTGGCCGGCGGCGGGCGGGGTCGTGGCGACCGTGATGGGCCGCTCCCCGATTCCCACCCAGCACACGCTGCTGCTCAACAAAGGGGAACAGGACGGGCTCTCTCGGGATTGCGCGGTGGCCGACGCCGACGGCGTGGTCGGCCGGGTCGTGGACACGTCGGCACACACCGCCGTCGTGCTGCTGCTCACCGACCCGGAGAGCCGAGTGGCCGCGCTGCTGGAGCGCTCGCGGGAGAGCGGGCTGCTCATCGGCAGCGGCCGCGGGCAGTGCGAACTCAGATACCTGGCCGCGGATGCCGACGTGCAGGAAGGCGACCGCGCGCTGACGGCCGGGCTGGGCGGGGCGTTCCCGAAGGGGCTGCTGCTGGGCACCGTGGCGCGCGTCGTGCGCAACGAGCAGACCGGTTCGGCAACCGCCTGGATCACGCCGGCCGCCTCCCTCCACCGCGTGGAGGACGTGCTGATCCTTCCTCCCGCTTCCTGATCGGCGAATCCGTTAGGCGACATGAGCACACTCCTGGCATGGCTCGTGGCGCACCTGGCCGCCGTGGAGCTCATCGGGCACCCGGGCTGGGTGCCCTCGCTGACCCTCCTGGGGCTGGTGCGCGGCGTGGCGGCTCATCCCGGCCGGTGGTTCACCCTGTCCACGGCCTGCGGCCTGTTCACGGCGCTGTGGGCGCTGCGGCATCCTGTCCCGCTCTTCCTGGGCTACCTCGCGCTGGGCTGGCTGCTGCGAAGTGCTAGCGACCGGTGGGACACGCGCGATCCCTCGGTCGAGCTAGGGCTGGCGGCTGCGCTCTCAGCCTGCCTGGCCTTCGGGTTGCTCTGGGTGGAGCAGGCTTGGTCGCTGGCGACCATCGGCCTGGCCCTCTGGCAAGTGGCCGGCGCGTGCGGGTTGCTGATGGTGGTTCAGCGGCGGGGACAACGCGCATGATCAGCCGTCTGCATGCTCTCCGCATGGTCATGCTGGCGGGCCTGGCGATGCTCGCGCTGCGGCTGGCGCACCTGCAGCTGATCTCCGGCGCGCACTATCGCCGGCTGGCCGAGCAGAACCGCCTGCGCGTCGTGCCGGAGCCGGCACCGAGGGGCCTGATTCTGGACCGGCACGGACGGGTGCTGGCCGCCAGCCAGAGCATCTTCCGCGTGGCCGTCGTGCCGCAAGAAGCCGACGATCTTGCGGCGCTGCTGGCGCATGTCAGCGCGCTGACGCATGTGCCGGTCGGCAAGCTGGAGCGCCGGCTGGCCCGCGAGCGGACCGTCCCGTTTCTGCCGGCGACGATCATCCCGCGCGTGCCGAAAGAGGTGGCGCTGCGCTTGGAAGAGGAGCGGTGGCGCTGGCCGGGCTTGTTCGTGAAGGCGGAGACCGTGCGGCGCTATCCGGGGGGAAGCAGCGCGGCGCATCTGCTCGGCTACCTGAGCCAACCCATCGCCGAGGACCTGGCGTCGCTGCGGCACTACGGCGTGCGTCCGACTTCGCTCATCGGCCGCGCCGGTGTCGAGCAGCTCTGGGACGAGCAGCTGCGGGGATCGGCCGGGGGCCTGACCGTCGAAGTGGACCATCGGGCCCGGCAGGTGGGTGCGCTGGGACGGCGCGAACCGGTGGCCGGAGAGCCGGTGAAGCTGACCATTGACGCCCAGCTGCAGTCGCTCATCGAGGCCTCATTCGCGCAGCAGCCGGGTGCTTGCGTCGTGCTGGAGCCCTCCACCGGCGCGGTGCTGGCCATGGTCAGCCAGCCGGCGTTTGCGCCGGAGGCCTTCGCGGTGGGGGACAACGAAGCCATCCAGGCGCTGCTGACTGATCCCGGACGTCCCATGCTCAACCGGGCGACGCAGCACGCCTACACGCCGGGCTCAATCATCAAGCTGGTCACCGCGGCGATGGCGCTCGAGCGAGGGGTGATTGCGCCATCGGCGCGGCTGGAGTGCTCCGGCTCCCTGACGCTCGGCGACCGGACCTTCCACTGCTGGAATCGGGACGGCCATGGCGCCCTGACGCTGCCTGAGGCGCTGATGCAGTCGTGCAACGTCTACTTCATGCGGGTCGGCCTGCGCCTAGGGACGGCTTCGCTTCAGGAGGGTCTGCGCGCGGCCGGATTCGGCGCAAGGCCGCGATGGATCCTTGGAGCCTCGGAGGGGCAGCTGCCGTCGCGGCGCCTGACCGGCGGGGAAGTGGC
>JACQRG010000046.1 GCA_016206565.1 Candidatus Omnitrophota bacterium
CTCACACCCTCCACGAACCGCGCCGGGTGGGCGTACCGGGCGGTGGGCAGGCTCACCAGCCGCCGCACACGCCCGCGCGCGTCCACCAGCCCGCACTTGATGGCCGTGCCGCCGAAATCCACGCCGACGGTCCAGCCGCCGCGGGCCATCACGCGGCCATGGTCGCGGCGGACCAGCGGACGACCCGGTTGCGGCCGGTCCGCTTGGCCTCGTACAGCGCCCGGTCCGCGCACTCGATCAGGTTCTCCAGGGTCTGGGCGTCCTGCGGGAAGGCCGAGACGCCGATGCTGATGGTCTGGTGCAGCAATTCATCATAGGCGCGCACCGGGTGCACCTCCACGAGCTGCTGCAAGCGCAGCGTAATGAGCATCGCCTGCTCGATCGTCGTTTCCACCAGCAGGATGATGAACTCCTCCCCGCCGTAGCGGGCGATGAGGTCAATCTCGCGCAGGTTGCGCTGCAGCAGGCGGGCCACGTCCTTCAGCACGACATCGCCGACGAGGTGGCCATAGGTGTCGTTCTTCTCCTTGAAGCGGTCCAGGTCGAGCATCAGCACGGCGCACGCCAGCTCGTGGCGCTTCGAGCGCGCGACCTCCTCCTGAGCGCGCTCCATGAAGGCCCGACGCACCGCCAGGCCGGTCAGGGCGTCCGTCTCGGCCATCTCCTCCACCTGCTCGTAGAGGCGGATGCGCGCCAGCTGCAGCGAGAGCTGGTTCGCCACCAGCGTCAGCATGTGGGCCTGGCGCTGGGGCATCTCCTCCGCCGCCACCACGCCGAGCAGGCGCTCCCCTTGCCACAGCGGCGCCCAGCCCAGCTGTGTCACGCCCTCCGGCAGCGGCATCGGCACGTGCGCCGGCGCGGCCCATCCGGCCTGCCGGCTGTCCTGCACCTGCTGCACGATCCAGGCATCCAGGTCCCCGGGCTCTCCCGGCTCGCCCACCTCCATGCGGTCGTCCGTGGACGCCGCGGCCCGGAAGACCCGCGACCTCTCCTCGGAGAGGTCCATCAGGCGCAGCCCGCGGATGCGCAGCAGCCGCGGAACCACCTCGGCGCAGAGCGCGAAGAGCTCGTTGCGATGCAGGGCCCGCGCCGTTTCCTTGCTGACGTGGTAGACGTCCGCCACCTCGGCGATCTGCCGCTCCAGCTGCTGGTTGGCTGTCTGCAGCGACAGCGCCGAGCGCGCGATCGTCGAGAGCTCGCTCAGGCGCTGTGACTCGCGGGCCTGCAGCTGCCGGCGCAGGACCTGGTCCCGCCGCCGCTCGGCCGCCAGCAGCCATGGCGTCAGGCCCAGCACGCCCAGCTGGAACCAGCCGTGCCACGCGCCCAGCGACGCGCTCTGCAGCCCGGCGAACGCGGCGACCGTCACCAGGGTCAGGAACCCGGTCCACAGGCGCGCCCAGGAGAGCCCGGACGCCATCGCCAGCACCCAGCAGACCATCACCGCGGTCATTGGGCGCACACGAGGTTGCGGCCGTCCCGCTTGGCCTGGTAGAGCCGCTGGTCCGCCACGCGCACCAGCTCCAGACCCGCCTTGGCGTCGTGCGGGAAGGACGCCACGCCGATGGACACCGTCACCGCCCGGCCGTTGCGCCCCGGCCGCTGCGGGCCGCTGCGGTGCTGGGCCGGGGCGGCCGCCCCCCGGACGGCGAGCTGCTGCTCTACCGCGCGGCGGATGCGCTCCGCCACATCGCCGGCCTGCAGCCGCTTGGCCCGCGGCAGGAGGATGGCAAACTCCTCGCCGCCGTAGCGCGCCGCCAAGCCGTCCGGCGGCACGACCTGGCGCAGGACGTCCGCGATGGCCCTGAGCACCATGTCGCCCGCGCGGTGGCCGTAGGTGTCGTTGTACTCCTTGAAGTGGTCCACATCCAGCATGAGCAGCGACACCTCGTCGCGGCCGCGGCCGGCGCGGGTCACCTCGCGCGCGAGCTGCTCCAGGAACGGCCGGCGCAGGGCCAGCCCGGTCAGGCCGTCGGTGCTGGCGAGCCGCTGCGTCTGGGCGAAGAGCTTGGCGTTCATCAGCGCGGTGGCCACCAGGTCCAGCAGCACGTCCAGGAAGCGCAGGTCGTCCTGGTTGTACGCGCCGGGCCGGGCACTGTCGAGGCGCAGCACGCCCTCGGCGCCCTCCCCCATCATCAGGGGGCAGGCGATGACCGAGCTGACCGTCCGCTCGCCCGCCACCGCCACGGTGAAGCGAAAGTCCCTTCGCACGTCATTGACCAGCAGCGGCCGGTGGGTGCGCAGGACGTAGCGGTCAAACTGGTCGCCGTGCTTGGCGCGGACGGCGGACAGCGACTCGGCCTTGCGGGAGGCGAAGAGAGAGAGCTCCTGCGCCTCCGCATCCACCAGGAACAGCAGGCACGCCTCGGACTTGCCGATCAAATCGTAGGCGCGGTCCACCGCCAGCTTGGCGATGGCCGCCGGCTCGGTCATGCTGGAGAGTTGCTCCGCGATGGCCTGCAGCTGCGCGTAGCGCTCGTACTTTTTCTGGAGCGTCTCGCGCGTCTGGCCCGCGAGAGCCAGCGCCTGCTGCTTGACGAACCGCTCCTCCTCCAGGTCATCCAGCACCTGCGCCATGCGCTGGTGCCAGCGCGCCCGTCCCCGCCGCTTGTAGGCGGCGACGGCCACCAGCAGCGCGCCGGCGGTTAAGTCCAGCCCGAGCTGGCCGAGCTGCAGTGCGGCCCAGGCCCAGGAGAGGCACACGAGCAGCAGCAGGCTCGCCACCGCCGCGCCGGCCGTGGGAAACAGCACCCAGCCGTACGCGCACAGCGCGACCGCCAGCAGGGCCAGGCTGTGGGCTAGGCTCGCCTGCGCCGCGCCCTGGGTCAGGACCACGGCCAGCAGCCCGCCGCAGACCACGAGCACGGCGGCGGCGGCGCTGGCGCGCATCAGCCGCATCGGCGGGGCGGCAAGGGATAGCGGGGTCATCGGCGGGGCTCAGACGATGGTGGCTTCGGTCTCGACGTCGAAGAAGTGCGCCTTGCCCATGTCGAAGACCAGGTCCAGGTCCTGGTTCACTTCGGGCCGGTCGTGCGGCCCGACCCGGGCGACCACCGCGTGCTGGCCGACCTTCAGGTGCAGGTAGACCTCGGCCCCGAGCGGCTCGACGACTTCAACCGTCGAGGTGACCAGGCTCTCCGCCGGCGCGTCGGTGAGGAAGAGCTTGTCGTAGAGGTCCTCCGGCCGGATGCCGAAGACGACCGGCTTGCCGATGTACGGCACGAGCGTTTGCCACATCTCGTCCACGATGCGCAGGCGAAACGTCCCTTCGTTGAAGACCAGCGTGTTGCGCTCGCCCCGCGCGACGGTGCCGCGCAGGAAGTTCATCGGCGGGGAGCCGATGAAGCTGGCGACGAACCGGTTCGCCGGCCGCTCGTAGATGGTCAGCGGGTCGGCCACCTGCTGGATGAGCGACTTGTTCATGACCACGATGCGGTCGCCCATGGTCATGGCCTCGGTCTGGTCGTGCGTCACGTAGACCATGGTCGTCTGCAGCCGCAGGTGGAGCTTGCGGATTTCGGTGCTCATCTGCACGCGAATCTTAGCGTACTGGTTGGAGATCGGCTCGTCGAAGAGGA
>JACQRG010000047.1 GCA_016206565.1 Candidatus Omnitrophota bacterium
AACATCTGCCCCGGCGGCTCCTCGATGCCGATGTGGTTGCCCAGCGACTTGGACATCTTCTGCACGCCGTCGGTGCCCTCCAGCAGCGGCATGGTGAGCACGACTTGCTGCGCCCGCCCGTAGGCCTTGAGCAGCTCGCGGCCCATCAGCAGGTTGAACTTCTGGTCGGTGCCGCCCAGCTCCACATCGCATGCGCCATGCTGCTCGGCGAGCTTCACGGAGTCGTAGCCCTGCATCAGCGGGTAGAAGAGCTCCAGGAAGCTGACCGGCTTGTTGGCCTTCAGGCGCTTGGCGAAGTCGTCGCGCTCGATCAGGCGCGCGACGGTCGCGTGGGAGGCCAGCTGGACGAATTTCATGAAATCGAACTGCTCCAGGCCGGCGGGGCGGTTCTGCGGGCTGCGGCCCAGGAACCACTCGCTGTTGTAGCGCACCTCGAAGCGCGCCCGGTCGGTCAGGAGGATCTTGCGCACCTGCTGCTGGTAGGTCGCCGCGTTGACGCGCACCTCATCCCAGGTGAGCGCCTTGCGGGTCTGGGACTGGCCCGAGGGGTCGCCGACTAAGCCGGTGGCGTCGCCGATGACGAAGATGACCTTGTGGCCGAGGTTCTGGAAATGGCGCAGCTTGCGCAGCAGCACCGTGTGGCCTAAGTGCAAATCCGGCGCGGTGGGGTCGAAGCCGGCCTTGATGTTGAGCGGGCGGCCGGCGGTGAGCTTCTCGGCGAGCTCCGCCTCGGAGATGATCTCGACGGACCCGCGCCGGATCTGCTCAAGCGCCTCGGTGAGGCTCATGGGGGAGGATCGAATCAAGACTGGTCGGACTGGGGCACGTTCTTGTTGCTCAAGCCGATCTTGCGCTCCAGTTCATCGAGCTTGATGACCTGGGCGGAAACTTTCTGGCCGACCTTGTAGCGCTCGTCGAGCTTCTCGTTCGCCCCGAGCTCCAACTCGGAGAGGTGCATGAGCCCCTCGACGTCCGGGGCGATCTCCACGAAGAGGCCGAAACCGGCGACCTTCGTAATCAGGCCCTCCACGCGCGAGCCCAGCGAGAACTGCTGGACCAGCTGCGGCCAGGGGTCGGGCATGAGCTGCTTCATCCCCATCGTGATGCGGTGGCTGTCCGGGTCGCAGGAGAGGACGGTCACGTCCACCATCCGGCCCTTCTTGAGGACCTCGGAGGGGTGGTTGATCTTGCGCGTCCAGGAAATGTCCGCGTTGTGCAGCAGGCCCTCGAGGCCGTCCTCCAGCTCGACGAAGGCGCCGAAGTCGGTCAGCTGCCGGATGCGCCCCACGTGCTTGGTGCCCACGGCGTACTTCTGGCCGGCCTGCTGCCAGGGATCGCCGGCGAGCTGGCGGACGCCTAAGGAGAGCCGCTGGTTCTTGGCGTCCACCGCCAGCACCTGCGCCTCGATCTCCTGCCCGACCTGCAACAGCTCGGAAGGGTGTGCCACGCGCTTGGACCACGAGAGCTCCGAGACATGCACCAGGCCCTCGACGCCGGGCTCGACCTCCACGAACGCGCCGTAGGGCACCAGGTTGACCACTTTGCCCTTCAGGCGCGTGCCGACCGGATACTTGGTGTCCGCGTGCTCCCAGGGGCTGGGCAGCAGCTGCTTGAGGCCCAGCGACACCTTGCCGGCCTGGCGGTCCACCGAGAGCACGATGATGTCGAGCTGCTGGCCGACCTTCAGGACGTCGGAGGGGTGCCCGATGCGGCCCCACGAGATGTCGCCGATGTGCAGCAGGCCGTCAATGCCGCCGAGGTCAATGAAGGCGCCGAAGTCGGTGAGGTTCTTGACGGTGCCGGTGCGCCGCTCCGAAACCGTGAGCGACTCGAGCAGCTTCGAGCGCAGGCCCTCGCGCTCCTTGACGAGGTAATCGCGGTGGGAGACGACGATGTTCTTGCGCGCGCGGGAAATCTTGAGGATGATGAACTTCAGCGGCTGGCTGACCATGTGGTCGAGGTTCGCGTAGCCCTTGAAGGACGCCAGGGACGCGGGCATGAACGCCTCGATGCCGATATCCACCATCAGGCCGCCCTTGACCTTGCGGGTGGGGCGACCCTCGATGATGTCGCCCTCCTTGAAGTGATTGATGATCCGCTCCCACCCCTTCTGCCGGTCGGCCTTGTTCTTGGAGAGGATGACCATGCCCTGCTCATCCTCGATGCTCTCGACCAGGACGTCCACCGTGTCGCCGACCTTCAGGTCCGCCACGCCGGCGAACTCGGAGCGGTGGATGGAGCCTTCGGACTTGAAGCCGATATCCACCACGACCTCTTGGGGCGTGATTTCGATGACGCGGCCCTGCACGACCTGGCCTTCGATGACGCTGCGAAGGCTCTGGGCGTACAGGTCCGAGAGTTGATCGGCGGTTTCTTCTGCCATCACAGACACAATATCACCCGTGGAGTTGATCGCGTAACCGTTGCCAGCGGCGGGTCACTTCTTCGGCCAGCGCCTGGTGGTTGCTGCGGGCGCGGCCGCTGCCCTTGTCCCCGTCGGCACGTTCGAGTAAAGGGTTCATAGTATAGGGGATGGGTTTTCCGAACGCAACCCGAATTTTCGCCCGGCGGATGGCCGTCCCGCCCCGCGGCCAGGCCTCGAACGTGCCGCGGATGAACGCCGGCACAACCGGCACCCGTGCGGCCGCCGCCAGCAGGCCGACCCCGCGCTTGGCCTCGCCGAGCTGGCCGGAGATCTGCCGGCCGCCCTCTGGAAAAATCGCCAGCGCTTCGCCGCGCCGAAGGCGGGCGATGCCTTCCCGCACCGCCCCTAAGTCGCTCTCCTCCCGCACGATGGGGATCACGCCCACCGAGCGCAGGTAGCCGCCGAGCAGCGGATGCCGGAACAGGTTGGCCTTGGCCATGAAGCGCAGGCGCCGCGGGCAGGCCGCGCCGAGCACCGGCGGGTCGAGGTAGCTGACGTGGTTGGCGGCGACGATGACCCCGCCCCGGCGCGGGACGTGCTCCAGGCCGTGGACGCGCAGGCCGAACCCCAGCCCGAAGATCAGGCGCAGGGTGCCCTGGGAAAACGCGTAGCAAAGCGGGACGATCATCCGCGTCGCACGCGCCGCAGCATGGCCGCGACGACCTGCGAAGCGCCCAGCCGGCTGGTGTCGAGCACGACCGCGCCGCGGGGCTTGACCAGCGGCCCGACGCGCCGGGTCATGTCCAGCCCGTCGCGGAAGTGCAGCTGGGCTTCCACCTCTTTCAGCGGCAACCGGTAGCCGTGCAGCTGGGCGAGCTCCTGCCGGCGGCGCCGAGCCCGCACGGTGGGGGAGGCGTCCAGATAGAACTTGACGTGCGCGCGCGGAAACACCACCGAGCCGGTGTCGCGGCCCTCGACGACCACGCCCTGCCGCCGGGCGAGTGCCCGCTGCAGGCGCACCATCGCGGCGCGCACCAGCGGATGCTGGGAGATGAGGGCGGCGAACTCCGAGACCTCCTCGGTGCGGATGCGGCGCGTGATCTCGTCGCCGTTAAGGTACACCCGCAGCGCGCCGCCGCGGCCCGGCGCGAGCCGCAGGGGCATGCGCCGCCCCAGGGCCGCGATGCGCTTGACATCATCCACCGGGTGCAGGCCGGCTTGGGCGGCCGCCCAGGCGAGCGCGCGGTAGGTAGCCCCGGTATCCAGATAGGTCAGCCCCAGCCGCCGGGCGAGCAGCCGCGCGGCCGTGCTCTTGCCGACACCGGCCGGACCGTCTATCGTGACGACTACATGCGAGCGACGCAATGGGGAAGGTGGCATGCGGAATGCGGAATGAATCGTGCGGGACTTAGAGGGCATTGCGAATGGCTTGAGCGCGGCGCAACATCCGCAGCAGGCCGGCCCGGTCGTTGCGAGTGAGCAAGGCGCGCAGCTGATGCCACTGCCGATCGAATCGCGCCATGGCGTTGAGGATGGCGGTCCGGTTGCTGAAAACGATGTCATCCCATAGGCCGGCGTCGCTCTTGGCGACGCGGGTCATCTCGAGCCAACTGCGCGGCGCATGCGAGAGCGCGCGCCGGTCGGCCGTGGTGACCAGCGACCAGGCCACCAGATGGGCGAGATGGCTGGTCGCACCCAGCAACTGATCATGCTCGGACGGGCTCAGGTACCAAACGCTGCCGCACAGGCGGCGCCAGAGTTGCGCCATGCGCCGCAGGGCGCGGCGATTGGTGCGCGCCGTGGGGGTGAGGATGCAGACGGAACGAGCGAAGAGTCCCCGGTCGGCGGCGGCGATGCCCCGCTGTTCGGTGCCGGCGATCGGGTGCGCGCCGACGAAGGCGACGTGCTTCGGCAGGGACCGCTCGAGCGCACGGATGATCTGGGCTTTGGTGCTGCCGACATCGCTGAGGATGCTGCCGGGAGGCATGAAGCGGGCGAGGCGCTTGGCATACGGGACGATCACGTCAACCGGCGTGGCCAGCACGACAAGGTCGGCATCGCGCACGGCCGCCCGCGCATCGGTGGTGCCGCAGTCAATTGCGCCGCGGCGCTTGGCTTCGCGCAGTGTGCGGCGGTGCCGGCTGACACCCACGACTTCCCGGGCCAGGCGACGGCGGCGCATCGCCATGCCGAGCGAGCCGCCGATGAGGCCTAAGCCGACAATCGTGATGCGATCAAAGAGAGCCATGACGTTCAGACGTCATTCTTCGCCGAAACGCTTGCGAGCCTCCAGCGCCCCGGGATGCTGCGGGTCGTACCACAGCGAATCCTGGTAGTAGCGCTTGGCGCGCTGCTTGTCTTTGAAGACAAAGAAATAGGACTCGCCGAGCAGGAACGCGGCCTGGGCCTTGACCTGGCGGCGCGCGTTCGCATCCGGCGCGCTCTTGGCCAAGCGCAGCGCTGCGAGCAACTCTTTCTCCGCATCGCGGAACATCGCCACGCCTGGTTCCTGCTGCCCCGCCTGGATGACGCCCTGCCCGAAGCGGAAGAGCGCGCTGCCGTAGTTCAAGTGCACGTCCGCCCGCTCCGGCGCCAGCTCGACGGCCTTCTTGAGCAGCGTCAGGGCCTCCTCCGGGGCGGTGGCCTGCGAGGCCAAGCGGGTGAGCTCTTCCACGCTAGGCCCCTCGGCTGCGTGGCTTGCGTGGCCGAACGCCAGCAGCGCGCAGGCCAGCAGGACGGCGCGCATCAGGCGCGGCCCACCACGGCGGCGATGCGCTGCACCTCGTTGACCAGCGTCGTGAACTTCTTGGGCAGCAGCGACTGCGGCCCGTCGCTCTTGGCGATCTCCGGGTTGGGGTGGACTTCGATGATGAGCCCGTCGGCGCCGGCGGCGATGCCGGCGCGCGCCATCGGCAGCACCCACTCCCAGGAGCCGGTGCCGTGGCTCGGGTCCACCACGACCGGCAGGTGCGAGAGCTGCTTGATGATCGGCACGGCGTTGAGGTCCAGCGTGAAGCGCGTCAGCGTTTCGAAAGTGCGGATGCCCCGCTCGCACAGCACGACGTTGAAGTTGCCCTGGCTGAGGATGTACTCCGCCGCCAGGAGGAACTCGGTGATGGTCGCCGAGAGGCCACGCTTAAGCAGGATCGGCTTCTTGGACTGGCCGACCTCCTTGAGCAGCTCGAAGTTCTGCATGTTGCGCGCGCCGACCTGAATCATGTCCGTGTAGCGCTCCAGCAGCTGCAGGTCGCGCACGTCGAGGATCTCGGTGACCACGCGCAGGCCGGTGGCGTCGGCCGCCTCGCGCAGGTACTTCAGCCCCTCCTCCCCAAGCCCCTGGAACGAGTAGGGCGAGCTGCGCGGCTTAAACGCCCCGCCGCGCAGGATCTGCGCGCCGGCATGCTTGACCGACTTGGCGATGTCGGAGAGCATCTCGCGGCTCTCCACCGAGCACGGCCCGGCCATGAACACCACGGCCTTGCCGCCGATCTTGACACCCCGGACGTCCACGATCGTGGGCTCCGGCGTGAACTCGCGGGAGACCAGCTTGTAGGGCTTGAGCACCGGCATGACCTTCTCGACGCCGGGCACGACCTCCAGCGGCTGCACCCGCAGGACGTCCTCAGGCCCGATGACGCCGATGATGGTGCGCTCGGTGCCCTTGGAGACCATGGGCTTGAGGCCCAGCTCCTTGATGCGCGCGATGACGTGGTCCACCTGCTTTTTCGTCGCGTTCGGCTTAAGAACAATGATCATGCGGCAACCTCCATTGCGGCTAAACATCTTTGCAGGGCGCGGATGAACGCGCGGTTCTCCGGCATGGTGCCGATGGTCACCCGCAGGCACCCGGGCAGCTTCCAGCCGCTCATCTCGCGCACGATGATGCCCTGCTCCAGCAGCCGCTGCGCGACCTGCGGCGCGCGCGGGCCGAGCTTGAGCAGCAGGAAATTGGCGACCCCGGGCACCACCTGGATTTTGAGCTGGCCCAGCTCGCGGCCAAGGTAGCGGCGGCCCTCTTGCAGCATCCGCCGGGTGCGCTGCAGAAACGCCGTGTCCTCGAGGGCGGCCAGGGCCGCGGCCTGGGCCAGGCTGTTGACGTTGAAGGGCTCGCGCACCGCGTCCATCGCCGCCACGATGGGCGGCCGCGCGACGCCGTAGCCGACGCGCAGCCCGGCTAAGCCGTAGGCCTTCGAGAAGCTGCGGGTGACGATGACCGGGTGGCGGTCCACATACGGGAGCGTCTGCGGATAATCGGCCGCCGCCACGAACTCGTAGTACGCTTCATCCAGCAGCACCAGTACGTGCGCCGGCAAGCCCTGAAGGAACGCCTCCAGCTCGCGTTTCGTGACGTAGGTGCCGGTCGGGTTGTCCGGGTTGGCGATGAACACCAGCTTGGTGCGCGGCGTGACCGCCGCCTTCATGGCCGGCAGGTCGTAGCGGTCGCGCGCAAGCGGCACCGCGCGCACCGCGGCCCCGCAGGCCTTAGCCTGCAGCGCGTAGATGAGGAACGTGGGCTCGGCCACGATGACCTCGTCGCCCGGGTCCACGAACGCGCGCAGGGCCAGCACCAGCAGCTCATCCGAACCGTTGCCGAAGATGAGCGAGGCCGGATCCACCTTGAGCGTCTTCGCCAGCCGCCGGCGCAGCGCCGTGCAGGCCATGTCCGGGTAGCGGTGCAGCGAGGGCGCGGCCGCGCGCAGGGCGGCCAGCGCCTTGGGCGACGGGCCCAGGGCGTTCTCGTTGGAGGCCAGCTTGATGACCGAGGAGAGCTTGTACTGCCGCTTGACCGCCTCGATCGGCTTGCCGGGCTGGTAGCCGCGCTTCAGGGCGCGCACCGCGGCCCGCGCCCGGGGATCCACCAGGGTCGTCATCGTGTCGCCGAGGGATAGGAGCCCAGCACGCGCAGCAGCGACGTCGAGCGCTTCAGGGCTCTGAGCGCCCGGCGCACCCGCGGCTCGGACTCGTGGCCTTCGAAGTCCATGAAAAAGAGGTACTCCCAGGCTTTCTGCTTGGACGGCCTTGATTCGATCTTGGTTAAATTGATGCGCTCCCGCTTAAACGGCATGAGCATGTCGTGCAGCGCCCCGGGCCGGTCCTTGAGCGAGACCAGGATGGAGGTCTTGTGGCGCCGTCCCTTGGGCGGTTCTCCGAGGCCGATCACCAGGAAGCGGGTCTTGTTCTCGCGCTCGTTGGGGATCGAGATTGTCTGCATTCCCCGCCCCACCTCTTTGCGGCCGATGGCCGCACGCGCGCGCGGCTTCGGTGCGCCAGGGCTTGGTAGTTCCGTGAGAAGTTCAACTGCCTCAGCTGTTGAGTTGGTCTCCCGGAGCGCGACCCTCGGCAGGTGCCGCTGGAGCCATCTTCGGCACTGGGCGAGCGCCTGCGGATGAGAAAAGACCATTCGGATCTCTGAAATCTTCACCCTTGGATACGTGATCAGGTAATGCTGGATCGGCTGCTCGATCTCTCCCTGGATCTGCACCGGCGAGTGCTTGAAATCAATGAAGCGGTCCAGCGTGTGGGTCACCGCCCCTTCCAGGGAGTTCTCGATGGGCACGACCCCCCGGTCGGCTTCCTCCCGCTCGACCAGGCGGAACACATCCTCTACCGTCGGGGCGTGGACATAGCGCGACCCGCGGCCGAAGCGCGTGCGCGCGGCCAGGTGCGTGTTGGTGTGCTCGGGACCCAGATAGGCGATGGTGAGCATGGCCTTTAGCGCCGGCGGCGTTCCCGCCGGCGGCACTCCGAGAGAATGGCCTGGAACACGTGCTGGACCGCGCGGGCCGAGAGCGGGCCGCGGTTGGTCTGCTCCACGTGCCGCAGCACGAAGGCCTCCCGTCCGGCGTCGAACACCGGCCACTTGCGCCGCTTCTTGATGCGGCCGATGTCCAGTGCTAAGCGGGCGCGCTGGTTGATGAGCCGCAGGAGGCGCACATCCAGCTGGTCAATCTGCCGCCGCACCAACGCCAGCGGGCGCCGCTTAGGAGGCATCGGGCGACGCCGGGACCGGCTCGGCGGCTGGCGTGGCGGCCGGGGGTGCTTCGGGCTCCTGCACCACCGGCTGCGCCATGGGTGGGAGCGCCTCCACCGATTTCAGGCCGAAGTGCCGCAGGAACTCCGGTGTGGTGCCGTAGAGAAACGGGCGGCCCGGGCTCTCTTTGCGGCCGACGATGCGGATAAATTGCTTCTCCAGCAGTCCGTCCAATGACGCGGTGATGTCCACGCCGCGCACCGCCTCGATTTCCGCCTTGGTGACGGGCTGCCGGTAGGCGATGATGGCCAGCGTCTCCATGGCCGCGTGGCTCACCGAGTCGGGCCTGGGTTTGGAGAGTGCCTGCGCGATCCAGGGTGCCAAGGCGCGGTCGGTCACCAGCTGGAACCCTCCGGCGACCTCCTGAATCTGGAACGCGCGCCCACCCTGCCGGTACTCCTCCTGCAGCGACCCGACGAGCTGGCGGATGGCGGCCGCGTCCAGATCCGGCAGGACCTCCACGAGGCGCTTGGCCG
Source organism: Candidatus Omnitrophota bacterium (assembly GCA_016206565.1). GTDB lineage: Bacteria > Omnitrophota > Gorgyraeia > Aquiviventales > Aquiviventaceae > JACQRG01. Next base: position 8,873 of record JACQRG010000047.1, read on the forward strand.
GCACCGGATCGCCGCAGGCGAAGAGGATGCCCTCGAGGATCCGCTTCGACTCGGCCGGCGGTGTGGCGCTGCTCATGCGGGGCTGGCCTCCACGTGCGCGATGAGGATGTCGGCGAACGGCCGCTCCTGGATGGCGCGCGCCACGCGCTGGCGCATCAGCTCCAGGAGTGCGAGGAACGTCACGACCACCTCCAGCTTGGTCTGCTGGCCGGCGAAGAGGTCGAGGAAGCGCACCTGGCGCTTGACCGCCAGGATGACGCGCAGCTCCTGGATCTTCATCTCCACGGTCCACGGCTCCGCCTTGACCTCGTAGACCGGCGCCGAGGCCTTGGCCAGCACCTTGGCGAAGGCGCTCATCAGGTCAGTGATGCCGACGTCCAGCGGGCCTTGGGCGCTGGCGGCCGCGGCGCCTTCGCCGAGCGCCTGCGCGCGGTCGCGGCCGAAGTGCTGGTGCTGCAGCGCGTGCAGCTCGGCGAGCAGCTGGGCCACGGTCTTGAACTGCTCGTACTCCTTGAGCCGGCGCTCCAGCTCCTCGAGGCTGACCGGCACCTCCTCCTCGTCCCCGGGCTGCGGCGGCTGCGGCAGCAGGCCGCGCGCCTTGATGGCCACCAGCTGCCCGAAGAGCGGCAGCGGCTCCGCCAGCTCGTTGAGGCTTCGGTCGGAGGTCTTGAGCAGCTCCCGGTAGGACTGTGTGAGCTCCTGCAGCTTGACCAGGAAAATGTCCACGAGGTTGAGGCGGCTCAGCTCGACGAGCAGGGAGAGCGGCCCTTCGTAGATGTCTGCGTCAATGTCGTATCTCATGAGAGTGCGTTGGGGCCTAACCGGCTAAACCAAAGGCTTGTTTGACTTCAGCCATGGTCTGCTGGGCCACCGCCTGCGCCTTCTTGGCCCCCTCCTGCAGCAGCCGCTCCACCTCGGCCGCCGCGTCCGACGGGGCCTTGAAGCGCTTGCGGTACGCCCGAAACGGCTCGGTCAGCGCCACGAGCGCCTCGGCCAGCTCCCGCTTGTTCTGCACGCAGCCCCGCTTGGCGGTGGCGCATTCCTCCCAGAGGCGCTGATAGCCCTGCGGCTCGAAGACCTTCCAGTAGCCGCAGACGTTGCACGTCTGCGGGTGCCCCGGGTCGCTCATCTTCACGCGCGCCGGGTCCGTGAACATGTTCTGCACGCTCTTGGTGATCTCTTCCGGCGAGGCGGCGAGCGCGATGGTGTTGCCGTAGCTCTTGGACATCTTGCGGCCGTCGGTGCCGCCCAGGCGCGCCGACTCGGTCAGCAGCGCCTGGGGCTCCGGGAACAGCTCGCGCTTGACCAGAAAGTGCAGCCGGCGCGCGATCTCGCGGGTCAGCTCCAGGTGCGGCAGCTGGTCCTCCCCCACCGGCACCGCGTGCGCCTTGTAGAGCAGGATGTCCGCGGCCTGCAGCACCGGGTAGCCCAGGAAGCCGTAGGTGGCGACGTCGCGCCCCTGCAGCTCGCGCAGCTGCTCCTTGTAGGTGGGCACGCGCTCGACCCAGCCCAGCGGTGTCACGATGGAGAGGATGGCGAAGAGCTCCAGGTGCTGCGGCACGTCCGACTGCCGGAAGATGACGCTGCGCTTTGGATCCACCCCCGCCGCCAGCCAGTCGAGCACGTTCTCCACCGAGGATTCGCGGATGCGCTGCGGGTGCTCGTACTCGCTCATGAGCGCGTGGTAGTCCGCGACCATGAAGAAGCACTCGTACTCGTCCTGCAGCCGCCGCCAGTTGGCCAGCGCCCCGGCCAGGTGGCCCAGGTGGAGCGCTCCGGTGGGCCGCATGCCGCTGAGCAACCGCCGCATCTTAGAGCTTGCGCTCGACCTTCTTCATCTCCCAGGCTTCGATGAGGTCGCCGACCTGCAGCGCGGGCGCGTTGGCGACCGAGATGCCGCACTCGACCCCCTCCTGGACTTCGCGCACGTCGTCCTTCACGCGCTTGAGGTTCGCGAGCTTGCCCTCGAAGAGGCGCTCCGTGCCGCGGATGACCCGGGCCGTGCAGTCGCGCCGGACGGCCCCCTTGACGACCATGCAGCCCGCCACGGTGCCGAGCTTGGAAATCTGGAAGAGCTTGCGCACCTCGGCGCGGCCCAGGAAGATCTCTTCGATCGTCGGCTCGAGCAGCCCCTCGATGGCCGCCTTGATGGCGCCCACCAGCTCGTAGATGATCTGGTA
>JACQRG010000049.1 GCA_016206565.1 Candidatus Omnitrophota bacterium
GGCCGGTCCAGGCGCAGCAGCGCCATCACGGTGCCGGGGATGGTCTTGTCGCAGCCGGAGAGGGCCACGACTCCGTCGAAGAGGTGCCCGCGCACCACCAGCTCGATGGAGTCCGCCACCACTTCCCGGCTGACCAGGGAGGCCTTCATCCCCTCGGTGCCCATCGAGATGCCGTCGGAGACCGCCACGGTGTTGAACTCGATCGGCGTGCCCCCGGCCGCGCGCACGCCGGCCTTCACCCGCTCGGCCAAGCCGCGTAGGTGGTAGTTGCACGGCATCACCTCGATCCAGGTGTTGGCGATGCCGATGAGCGGCCGGCGCAAATCTTCGTCGCTGAAGCCCACGGCCTTGAGCATCGCCCTCGCCGGCGCGCGGTCCGGACCGTCCAGCAACACGCGGCTATGCGCTCTGAGCATCATCAGTAGTCAATCCCCACTTGGGCCGGAATCTTTTGCTGCCAGGGGTGCTTCACTTCCACCATCTCGGTGACCAAATCGGCGCGGTCAATGATCGCCTGCGGCGCGTTGCGGCCGGTGAGCACCAGGTGCAGCGACGGCGGCTTGGCGTCCAGCAGCTCCAGCACGTCCTCCACGCTGACTAGCTGCACGCCGGCGTAATCAATGGCGTAGATGATCTCATCCAGGATGATCAGGTCGTACGCGCCGGAGACGATCTTCTCCTTGGCGACCCGCAGGGCCTCCTGCGCCGCCGCCAGATGCTCCTCGAAGGGCTTCTTGTCGCCCATGTGCTTGACGAAGCCCTTGCCCAGCTGCAAGACTTCGAATTGGGGCGCCAGCCGCTTGGCCAGCGCCGCCTCGCCGAAGACGATGGGCCAGTCGCCCTTGAAGAACTGCAGCACGAGCACCCGCCAGCCATGCCCCAGCGCGCGCAGGGTGGCCCCCAGCGCGGCCGAGGTCTTGCCCTTGCCGTTGCCGGTGTAGAGGAGAATCAGGCCCTGGCGAGCAGGCATGGCGACGGTTATTCTAGCACGAGCTGCGCCTGGAGGTCTTTCAGGCGCGCCGCGAAGGCCGCGTCATCCAGCACGGGCTGCCGGCCCTCCACCGGCACCGGCGCCTCGAGCTCGACCCACGACGTGCAGCCGCCGTAGCGGGGCAAGGCCGGCACCGTGCAGGGGCTCGCCAGCCGGAACGCCCGCACCACCGCCAGCGTCATGGGCTGCTGCGGCTGCCACTTCAGCCGCTGCGCGGCGAACTCCGGCCCATAGATGTGGAAGGCGCGCAGCCGCTCGATGAGCGCCGGATCGCGCGCCTGATGGACGGCCTCCACCGCGCCGACGAGGTCGAAGCGCACCTGCCCCGCGGGCGCCCGGCGCGCCGACGCCTGCTCGAAATACCGGCGACACTCCGGCCGCACGTAGTTGACCGCCTGGTGCTCGAAGGTCGGATAGAACACGAAGCTGTTCGAGACCATCTCGAAGCCGCCGCCCGGCTCGCTCAACCCGCCCTTGCGGATGAGCAGGAGCTGCTCGCCGCGGCCCAGCGCCTCGATGACGGTGGCCCACTCCTTCAGCGCGATCTTCATCCCGCTCCGACGAGCCGCAGGAAGTCCTGCAGCGTCGGGCTGCCCAGATAGGGGTTGGCGCGCTTCTCCTCGCCCAGCTTGGCGGTCGGCACCGGGGCATAGTTGTGGCCCGGGCACAGCAGGGTTTCGTCGTCGAGCCGGCGCAGGGTGTGCGCCAGGCTGTGGTAGAGCGCGGCCGGGTCGCTGCCGGGCAGGTCGCAGCGGCCGCAGGCGCGGATGAAGAGCGTGTCCCCGGAGAGCAGCTTGCCGTCCACCAGCAGGCACTGCGACCCCGGCGTGTGCCCCGGCGTGTGCAGCAGCTGCACCGGCACGCCGCCGACGCGGATCTCCTCCCCGCCCTTCATGAGCTTCAGGCTTGAGCGGGGCAGGTCCAGGTACGGCAGGTCGTCCCGATGCGCGTGCACCGGCACATCCGCCGCCTCGAGCAGCTGCGCCGCGCCCTGGACATGGTCGAAGTGGTGGTGGGTCACGAACGCCTTCGTCAGCCGGTAGCCGTCCCGTGCCAGCGTCTGGAGGATCGTCGGCACCTCCCAGCCCGGGTCCACCACCGCCGCCTCGCGGGTGGCCGGGTCGCCGATGAGGTACACGAAGTTCTGCATGGGCCCGAGCTCCAGCTGTTTGAAGTACAGGCGCGGCGGCGTCATGGCCCGGTGCCGCGCGCGGCCCGTCGGATGAGCAGCGGGTTGATCCACCAGCAGACGCCGCTTAAGAGCAGCGTCACCAGGTAGGAGCAGATGAGCAGCAGCAGTGCCACGGCGATGCCGGCCACCACATCCACGCGCTGCTGAGCGAGCAGCCAGATCAGCGCGGCGTCCTTGGAGCCGAACCCCACCAGCGACACCGGGACCAGCCGCGCGGCCACCCGGCTGAGCGCCATCATCCTGGCCACCACGACGAACGGCAGTGCGATGCCCATCGCGCGCAGCACGGCGTTGAGCTGCACGAACAGCAGGCTAAACGCCAGCCCGGTCAGGGCCAGGGGGATGAGCAGGCGCGGCGAGGCCAGGTGGCGCATCCCGGACCAAAACTCGGTCATGTCTATCTGCCAGGGCGAGAGGCTCGCCCACTTATGGGCCAGGCGCTTGAGCGACACCACCCACAGGCCGATGCCGATGGAGAGCGCGACCAGTGCTACCGCGCCCAGCGCGATGAGGCGTCCTACGCCCTGCTTGAACGGCATCTCGGCGATCAGCGGCAGCCCCCAGATGCCGAAGCCGATGATGGCCACCCAGGCGAGCACCTTCTTCATGACGACGCTCGAAAGGGCGTAGCCGAACGTGATGCCGGTGTTGGTGGAGATGTAGCCCGCGGCCAAAAACTCTCCCACGTGGCCGGGGGTGACCAGCCCCAGGTACTGGCTGGCCAGGTACGAGAGCAGCGTCTTAGGATACGGATGCCGGATGCGCTGGTTCGCAAGCAGCCGCTGCCACACCAGCGACTCCAGCAGCAGCATGAGGATGGTGAGCAGCATGCAGAAGCCCAGCCAGCGCAGGTCCAGCCTGGCGAATTGGACTTGCTGCGACTTGGGCAGGCGCAGCAGCAGGATCAGGAAGGCCGCGACGCCCAGGAACCGGAGCCACCACACGGCGGAGCCCCGGATGGGCTTGCGGTACTGGAACGCCGGGAGGGCTTCCACGGCTGTGCGCGCTGAGGAAGATGCCATCGGTGTCGGCTTGCGTCAGAAGCACGCACGGCGGTCCCGCGAGGGACCGCCGTGCCGGATCACCACCACGGAGAAACGCCGAACCTACTGGCCTGCGGGTGCGGTCTCCTGCTCGGCAGGGGCCGCCTCGGCGGCCGGCTCCTCGGCTGGCGCCGCAGGCGCCTCGTCGGTCATCGGTGTTGCGGATTCCACCGCGGCCTCGAGAGGCGCCGCAGCCTCCACCGGCGGCGGGGCCACCGCAGCCGGCATCGCCGGCGCGGCCACGGCGGCGAGCTTCACCGTCACCGCATGCCGCTTGGCCGTATTGACGTCAAAGTTGTACTCGACTTCCACCGCCGCGCCCGTCGCCAGGCTGGCCAGGTCGGCTGAAGCCTCTCCCTTGGAAATCTTGGTCTCGGGGGCAAGATAGATGGGGGTTTCGAAGCCGTAGCGGTCTCTGACCTTCAGCAGGGCGGCGGCCGGGTCGTTGGTGTCCACCGACACCACCTCTCCCTTGATCAACAGGGTGGGCAGCACCTGCCCGCTCTCCTCAGCGGCCCACACCGCGGAAGAGCCTCCCAGGACCAGCAGCGCTCCCAGGGCCATGCGCAACGCTGCAATGCTCATTCCGTTCACCTCCTTTGGACACAATCCCTTTGCCATCCGGGTCGGCAAAGTTACGGGCGGGTAGTATAGCAAGTCCGTTCCAGGGATTCCAGAAAATTCCGCATGCCCCGCAGCAGCGCCATCCGCTCGACGAGCAGGATCAGGCGCACCGGCACCGGCCGGGCCGGCTGAAGCCACGTGGCCAGCCCGACCGCGGTCCGCCCGGAGCCTGCGGCGTCCCGCAGCCAGCAGACCCCCCGGTATTCCCCGATGACCGGGTGCGAGAGCCGAAACCGCACCTCGTCCTGCCCGGCCAGGCGCGCCTCCTCGACCTCGAAGCGCAGCCGGAAGGTCTTCCAGAGAACCTGCATCTGAACGGTGACCTCCCAGCGGCCCGGCCCCTGCGGGGTCACCTCCACTTTCAGCACCCCGGGCACGTCGTCGCGCAGGTCGGCGTAATCGGTCGTGCGGCTCCAGAGCTCCTGGCGGGGACAGGGTGCTTCGAACTCCAGGCCGGCGAAGACGCCGTCCGCCCGGCTGGCCTGCTGGCGCCATCGCGCCGGGTAGCGGCCGATTTCCAGGGTCCGGACGCGCTGCTTAGGCCACGCGCCCTGCAGGAAGGCGGTGTCAATGGGCTCTGATGCGAGGGCCGGCGAGGCGGCGCAGATCAGGAACCAGATAAGCCACAGCCCCATCCTGCCATCTTAGCAGAATGGGGCTGAGCCGGCCGGGCCGAAGGCGCTAGATGAGCGGCTCTTCGGGAATGGCGTCAGGCGCGCCCTGCGTGTCGGGCAGCTCCCCGCGCTCCAGCAGGGTCGTGACGGTCTGCGTCAGCTCCTCGAGCTGGAACGGCTTGCACAGGTAGGCGTCGGCGCCGTGGGCGAAGCCGCGCAGCCGGTCAATGGGCCGGTCCATCGCCGTGACCATCAGGATCGGCAGGACCGAGCGGTCATAGAGCTTGCGCAGGCGCTGGCTGACCTCGAAGCCGAGCAGGTCCGGCAGCCGGATATCCAGAATGACCAGGTCCGGCCGGTGCGAGACGGCGTAGTCCAGCGCGGTGAGGCCGAAGGACTCGGTGCGCACGTCATAGCCGGCGGTCTCCAGGGAGAACTTCATCAAGCCGGCAATCTTGGCCTCATCTTCGACCACCAGAATGTGCTTGCGCTGCTCTTCGCCCATCCCGCGCCTCCTTGTAAAGACACGCGCCCTCCGAAGCGATCGGAGGGCGCTCTGCCTTAACTATGGCTGATGGGACCGGCCGTTGTCAAGGCCCTCCGACCCCCGGTGTAGAATGTTTACAGACATAGGTGACACTTTTGCGACCCGAACTTCCTGGAGCTGGACCTGTTCTGCCAGGCCCGCCGGGCCCATGAGCCGGCGATGCGAACGCTGGTGGACGTGCAGGACTTCTGCGGGCAGGACCTCTCCTACGACCTGTGGCGGCCGAATCAGTGGATCAAGCGGACATCCGTTATCAAACCGTAGAGCGCAGCCGCGAGCAGCGCGGCGAGCGGCAACGTCGCAAGCCATGACAGCACGATGTGGCGAACAACTCCCCACCGAGCCGAGCGGGTCACCGTCCCCAGGCCGAAGAGGCTGCCGCAGGAGACGTGGGTGGTGGACACGGGCAGCCCCCAACGCGAAGCGACTGTCACCAGCAGGGCCGTCACAAGGTTGGCGGTGAAGCCCTGGCCGTGGTTCATCGTGGTGATGCGTTCGCTCATCGTCTCGGCGACCCGGCGGGCGCTGAGCAGTCCTCCGATCGCTATGCCCGCCCCCACCACCGCCACCCCCGTCGAGAGGGAAAGCCCCAGCCCCCTTGCCGCCGCCAGCAGGGCGGCGATCTTGGGAGTATCGTTCAAGCCCCGCGCGAAGCTGACGGCGCCGGCGGAGAGATGGTGCAGCCGATCCAGCACCCGCTGGCAGTCAATGCCAAACACCTGCCCGTGGTAGCGCTGTACGCATTGGCGCAGCTGACCGACCGTCAACGTCGCGCCGGTGGCGCGCAGGACCGCGGTCCCATCTGGCTGCACGGCGATGGGCTGGACCGCGCCGCCGTCCACACACAGACACATCTCGCGTTCGATGCCGAGCCGGATACGGAGCGCACGGAACAGCGGATACGAGAGGCCGGTGAGCGCGAAGCTCAGGAACGGGCTGACGGCCAGCGGCAGGAAGAAGCTCTGGCCTAGTCGAGCGGCGTTCACGGTCCCGGCTGACACCAGCCCGGCTCCAACCAA
>JACQRG010000004.1 GCA_016206565.1 Candidatus Omnitrophota bacterium
CTTCTACACCGGCCGCATCCACAAGATCGGGGAGATCGACGAGGGGACCACGACCCTCGACTGGATGGCGCAGGAGCGCGAGCGCGGCATCACGATCACCGCCGCGGCGACGACCTGTTTCTGGCGCAAGTACCGCTTCAACCTCATCGACACGCCAGGCCACGTGGATTTCACCGCTGAGGTGGAGCGCAGCCTCAAGGTGCTCGACGGCTGCGTCGTCGTCTTCTGCGGCGTCGGCGGGGTGGAGCCGCAGTCCGAGACCGTGTGGCGGCAGGCGGACAAGTACGGCGTGCCGCGCATGGCCTTCGTCAACAAACTGGACCGGACGGGTGCGGATTTCTTCGCGGTGCTCAAAGAGATCCGCGAGCGGCTGGGCGCCAAGGCCGTGCCGCTGCAGATCCCCTGGGGCCGCGAAGACACCTTCACGGGCGTGGTGGATCTGGTGCGGATGAAGAGCCTCAAGTTCGACGCCGCAGATCCCACGAAGGAACCCCTGCTCGGGGAGATCCCTGAGGATCTGAAGGAGCGGGCGGCGAAGAGCCGGCATGAGTTGTTGGAGGGGATCGCCGAGTTCGATGACCGGTTGATGGAACACTACATCCACGACCAGGAACCGACGGAAGACGAGGTCTGCCATGGCATCCGCAACGCGACGATCAAGCACGGCGTCGTGCCGGTGTTGTGCGGGGCGTCGTTTCGCAACATCGGGGTCCAGCCCCTGCTGGACGCGATCTGCGCCTATCTGCCTTCGCCTTTGGACATCAGTATCCCCTCGGCCCACAACCCGTTTACCGAGGAAGCCGTGGCGTGCGCGCCGGATGAGCAGGGGCCGCTGGGGGCCTTGGCCTTCAAGATCATGGCGGATCCCTACGTCGGCAAGCTGACGTTCATCCGCGTCTACTCCGGGACCTTGCGCTCCGGCGAGACCGTCCACAACGCGACCAAGCGCCGCAGGGAGCGCATCAGCAAGGTCATGCGGATGCACGCCAACAAGCAGGAGCTGGTGGAGGAGATCAAAGCCGGCGACATCGGGGCCGCGGTGGGCTTAAAAGAGACGGCGACCGGGGATACGCTCTGCGAAGAGGACAAGCCGCTGCTGTTCGAGCGCATCCAGTTCCCGGAGCCGGTCATCGCGATGTTCATCGAGCCCAAGACCAAGGCCGACCAGGACAAGCTCTCCACCGCCTTGGGGCGGCTGCAGGATGAAGATCCCACCTTCCGGGTGCGGTACAACCCTGAGACCGGGCAGACCCTGATCGAAGGGATGGGTGAGCTGCACTTGGAAGTGCTCGTGGACCGGATGCGCCGCGAGTTCAACGTCGAGGCGTTGACCGGCAAGCCCCAGGTCGCCTATAAAGAAACCATGACCAAAACGGTCGAGGAAGTCGAGTGCAAGCACATCAAGCAGACCGGCGGGCGCGGGCAGTACGGCCATGTCGTCATGCAGATGGAGCCGGCGCCGCCGAGGAGCGGGGTCAGTTTTGTCAACAAGGTCGTGGGCGGGCGCATCCCCAAGGAGTTCATCCCCGCGGTGGAAGAGGGGGTCATGGAAGCCGCCAAGACCGGGCCGATGGCCGGCTACCCGGTGACGGACCTGGTCGTGACGCTCTTCGACGGTTCGTACCACGACGTGGACTCCTCCGAAATCGCGTTCAAGATCGCGGCGATCGAAGGCTTCAAGCAAGGGATGATGAAAGGCTCACCCGTGCTGCTGGAGCCGATCATGCAGGTCGAGGTGGTGATGCCGGAGGAAGTCATGGGCGAGATCATCGGCGACTTGCAGGCCCGGCGCGGCAAGGTCGAGACGATCACCCAGCGGGCTTCCAGCCGCGTGATCCGGTCGCACGTGCCGCTGGCAGAGATGTTCGGCTACGCGACGACGATTCGCTCGCTCTCACAAGGCCGCGCCGCGTACACCATGGAGCCGGCATTCTACCAACAAGTCCCGATGCATCTGGCGGAGAAGATCATTGGCATACGTGGCAAGGGAAGAAGGGAGGGCTAGCATGGCCAAAGCCAAATTCGCACGCACCAAGCCCCACGTCAACATCGGCACCATCGGCCATGTGGACCATGGCAAGACGACGCTGACCAGCGCGATCACGAAGGTCCTCAGTAGCCAGGGCCTGGCCCAGGCGAAGTCCTATGAGGAGATCGACAACGCCCCGGAGGAGAAAGAGCGGGGCGTGACCATCAACGTCCACCACGCCGAGTACGAGACCGCCGCCCGGCACTACGCCCACGTGGACTGCCCCGGCCACGCCGACTACATCAAGAACATGATCACCGGGGCCGCCCAGATGGACGGGGCCGTCCTGGTCGTCTCCGCGGTGGATGGGCCCATGCCCCAGACCCGCGAGCACATCCTCCTCGGGAGGCAGGTGGGGCTGCCCGCCATCGTCGTCTTCCTCAACAAGGTCGATGCGGTGGACGATAAAGAGCTGCTGGACCTGGTGGAGCTGGAGGTCCGGGAGCTCCTGACCAAGTACAACTTCCCCGGCGACAAGACCCCCATCATCCGCGGCAGCGCCCTGGCCGCCGCCACCTGCGGCTGCGGCAAGCCCGCCTGCGCCAAGTGCCAGCCGATCCTGGAGCTCATGACGACCATCGATGCCGCCATCCCCACCCCCGTCCGCCAGACCGACAAGCCCTTCCTGATGGCGGTGGAGGACGTCTTCTCCATCACCGGCCGGGGCACCGTGGGCACCGGGCGGGTGGAGCGGGGCACGGTCACCATCGGCCAGGAGATCGAGGTCATCGGCCTCAAACCCACCACCAAGAGCGTCGTCACCGGCATCGAGATGTTCCGCAAGCTGCTGGAGGAGGGCCAGGCCGGGGATAACCTGGGCGTGCTCCTGCGCGGCATCGAGAAAGACGCCCTCCAGCGCGGCATGGTCCTGGCCGCCCCGGGCACCATCACCCCCCACACCAGCTTCAAGGCCGAAATCTACGTCCTGGCCAAGGAGGAAGGCGGCCGCCACACCCCCTTCTTCGGCGGCTACCGGCCCCAGTTCTACTTCCGCACCCCCGACGTCACCGGGACGATGACGCTCCCCGCCGGCGTGGAGATGGTCATGCCCGGGGACACCATCGCCATCACCGCCGAGC
>JACQRG010000048.1 GCA_016206565.1 Candidatus Omnitrophota bacterium
TGCTGCAGCAGCTCTTAGACCTCATGCACGGGCATGAGATCGTCCTGACCCGGCAGCGGCTGGCCGTGCAAGACCTGCTGCGCCAGGCGATGGAGGCGGTGGCGGCGAAGGCGGCCGCCCGCGGCATCACCATTGCCTGCCAGCTGCCGGACGAACCCCTCGTCCTGGACATGGACCGCGTACGGGGCGTGGCCGCGCTGCAGCACCTGCTCGACAACGCCGTGAAGTTCAACCACGACGGGGGCCGCGTCGAGGTGGAGCTTTCCGGCGCGCCGGCGACGGTGCGGCTGGCGATCCGCGACACCGGCATCGGGATCCCGTCCCAGGAGCTGGAGAAGGTCTTCCAGCCGTTCTACCAGGTGGACCAGCGCCTCAACCGCGCCTACGAAGGGGCCGGCATCGGCCTGACGCTGGCCAAGCGCTACATCGAGCTGCACGGCGGAACGCTCACGCTCTCCAGCTCGATGGGGCAGGGCACCACCATCCACATCGAGCTGCCGCGTCCGACCGCCAGCGTCGCCCTGCCGTCATCGTCGGCCGCCGCCCTCTAGGCGCCCCCGCCTTGCGTCTGCGACCAAACGCGCTACAATGATGGTTCCGCGCCCACGTAGCTCAGTTGGCAGAGCAGCGCTTTCGTAAAGCGCGGGTCGGGGGTTCAAATCCCTCCGTGGGCTCTCCTTGAACGCACAGAGCGCAGAGCAACAGTTGGAGGCTCTCATGGCAGGCGCGGTGGCGGAACTCTCCGAGACGACGTTCGAGCAGCAGATCCTCAAATCCCCGACGCCGGCGCTGGTGGACCTGTGGGCGGCCTGGTGCGGCCCCTGCCGGCTCATCGCCCCGGTCGTGGAGGAGCTGGCGGGCAAGTACGCCGGCAAGATGAACATGTACAAGCTCAACGTGGACGACTATCCGCAGCTCGCGGCGCGGTTCCACGTCATGAACATCCCGACGCTGCTCTTCTTCAAGGACGGGCAAGAGGTGGACCGCGTCGTCGGGGTGCAGCCCAAAGAGGAGCTGAGCCGCCGCATCGAGCGCGTGATCGCCTCGTGATGCGCCGCGCGCCGCTGCTGGGCGTCCTCTGCTCCGGCCGCGGCACCAACCTGCAGGCCCTCCTCAACGCCGCCCGCGCCGGGCGGTTACCGGCCCGGGTGGCCGTCGTCTTAAGCGACCGCGCGGGCGCCTATGCCCTGACCCGCGCGCGGCGCGCCGGCGTGGCGGCGCACGTCGTGGACCCCAAGGCCTTCGCCACGCGCGCCCAGTTCGAGCGCGCGCTCATGCGCCGGCTGCAGGCGCACCGGGTGCGGCTCGTCTGCCTGGCGGGCTTCATGCGCGTCCTCTCGCCGGTCTTCGTGCGCCGCTACCGCGGGCGGCTGCTCAACATCCATCCGGCGCTGCTGCCGGCGTTCCCCGGGGCGCACGCCGTGCGCGACGCGCTGGCCTGGGGGGCGAAGGTGACCGGCGTGACCGTCCATTTCGTGGATGAGCAGGTGGACCACGGGCCGATTCTGCTGCAGGAGGCGGTGGCGGTGCGCCCGGGCGAGACCGAGGCGAGCCTGCTCGCGCGGCTGCACCGCGTGGAGCACCGGCTCTACCCGAAGGCGGTCCGGCTCGTGCTGGAGGGGCGGCTGCGCGTGCGCGGCCGCGTGGCGCGGGCTTACCGGAAAGCCTGAAGCTGCGTTTTGGGCAGGACCACGTTGCGGCCGAGGGTCGGCAGGACCAGCCGGACGGCCTGGAAGCCCTCGAACTGGTACTTCGAGAGCACGGTGGCGATCACCGTGGAGGACGTGTCGAAGATCTGCTGGACGGTCGCGTCTGAGAACGCCGGCTCGGCGCCCGGCGCCACGTTCAAGGTCAGGATGAACTCCCCGTTGTCGAACTCCCCGCCGCAGCGTCCGACTTCCACCGCCCCGGCGACTTGAAACTCCTCAACCAGCGCGCGCTGAATGCGCCGCGCCAGCTGCCAGCTCAGGAACTCCTCCAAGCGGATGTCCCGCGGCAGGTACTCTTCCAGGGTCAGGCCGGCGGGCCCGGCGTTGAGCTCCAGGATCGTCCGCGCGAACATCTCGCCCATCTCCAGCATGTTGGCCTGGAAGCGGCGCAGGTCGTCCACGTAGCGCACCAGCGTCAGGTACGCTCCGGGGATGTTGGGGTCGGAGATGAGCAGGACGTAGAATCGCACGTCGGCGTCGCTGCTCAGCACCACGCGATGGATGCCGGAGAGGACCTTGATCCCGAGGTCGCCGAACGCGCTCCCCACGCCCACCGAGCCGTCCGCTTCCTGCTGCAGGGCGTCGGGCATGGCGATCTGTACCGCCAGGGTGTGATCCAGGAACCGCACCGACGCCTGGGACACGCCGTCGTCCACGAGCACCTGCTGCAGCGACTCTCCCAGGCGCTCCTTGGGGTAGGTGGGCTTCCCGCTGCATCCGGCTAGGACCAGGCCGAGGGCGACTGCGATGGAGAGCATGAGGGGCTGACCCATGGGGACCCGGGGCCTATGCGGCCGGCTTGGGGAAGAGGAGCGCGCGCTGCTTGCCGTATTCGACGAAGATCGCTTCGATCTCGTCGTACTCCAGCTCTTCTTTCTTCAGCAGCTCGCTCGCAAATCGGTCCAGCAGGACGTGCTCTTTGCGCAGCAGCTCTTCCACGTCTTTCACGCATTGCGCCAAGATCGCGCGCGTCTCGTCGTTGAGCCGCTCCTTCATCCGGTCGGAGAGCCGGTCCCCGGAGGCCGTGCCACGAAACTCCCAGGAGCTGAGGAGCGCCTCATAGTCGCCGACGAAGCCGTTCGTGCCCATGCCCAGCCGCCAGACCATCTGATGGGCCTGCACCATGGCGTTGCGGAAGTCCGCCGCCACGCCGTCCGACGTGGAGTCGAACCGCAGCTTCTCCGCGACGTAGCCGCCCAGCGAGGCCTTGATGTCCGCCAGGATCCGGTTGCGGCTGGAAGTGAAGAGCTCTTCGCGCGGCTGGTGGTACACCACCCCCAGCGCGTCGCGCCGGGAGATAATCGAGGCCTTGAACACGTCGTCGGTCGGATGGAGCAGGTAGGTGACGACGACGTGCCCGGCCTCGTGGAAGGCGATGCGGCGGCGCTCGTCCTCCGTCATCTTGCGGCGGCGCTTGAAGCCCAGCTCGATGCGCTCCAGCGCGGCCGAGAGCGCCTTGAAGGTCACGACGTCTTCCTTGTTGCGCGCGGTGATCAGCGCCGATTCCTTGATGATGTTCTCGATGTCCGCCGGCGATTTCCAGACCGAACGGCGAGCGAGCCGTGCGATGTCAATGTTCGGGTCGGCCTTGACCTTGGCGAGGTAGAAGCGGAAGAGCTTCTCGCGGTCCTCCAGGCCGGGGCGGTCCACGTAGATCTTGCGGTCCAGCCGGCCGGGGCGCAGGAGTGCTTGGTCCAGCACCGACTCGCTGGCGTTAGTCGCGCCGATGACGACGATGTTGTAGCGCCCGGTCTCCAGCCCGTCCATCTGGACGAGCAGCTCGTTGACCGTGTTGTTGCGCTCGGTCTGCGCCCCGAACCCCAGGTCGGCGCCGCGCGAGGTGCCCACCGCGTCCAGCTCGTCAATGAAGATGATGCAGCCGCCCTCGGTGCGGGCCATCTGCTGGGCCTTCTTGAAGATCCCGCGCACGCGCGCCGGGCCGGTGCCGACGAAAATTTCGATGAACTCGCTGCCGGACACCGACAGAAACGGCAGGCCCGACTCGGTCGCGATGGCCTTCGCCAGGTAGGTCTTGCCGCAGCCCGGCGGGCCGGAGAGCAGCACGCCGCGCAGCACCTTGCCGCCGATGCGCTCGACCTTCGCGTGGTCGCGCAGCAGCTCCACGACCTCCCAGGCTTCCAGCTTGGCCTCGTCCATGCCGATGACATCCGCCCAGCGGACGTTGACCTGGCTGCCCTTGATGCGGCCCTTGCTCATCTTGCTGAAGCTCCCGCCGCCGTAGTGCAGCCAGTACAGCATCGCCACGAAAAACCCGCCGTAGATGATGGACTGCAGCGGCATGGTGGAGAGCAGGGCCAGCAGGTAAGTGCGCTGGTAGGAATCCACGGTCATGAAGGCGAACACCGGCCAGAGGACCGACGCGGCCAGGATGGCGATGATGGCCAGCATGACCCAGTGCAGCTCCAAAAAGAGGCGAATGCGTCCCAGGAGGCTTAAACGTCGTTTCATCGCAAGCTCAACTATAGCATGCGGCTCAGGCGCTGTCAACGCATCTGGGCAGCACTCAATTCAGAATATAATTTATAAACCGTTAATAAATAGGAACATCCCTGCGACCAATGGAGAAGGTTGAGGAATGCGCCCCGGCGCGGTATAATCGCACGCATGTCCACCCGCATCCGCGCCATTCGCGCCAGAGAAATCCTTGATTCCCGCGGCCAGCCCACGGTGGAAGTGGATGTTCTGCTCGGCGGCGGCGCGTGCGGCCGCGCGGCCGTGCCGTCAGGCGCCTCCACCGGCACGCATGAAGCGCTGGAGCTGCGCGACACGGGCGCGAAGCGCTATGGAGGCAAGGGGGTGCTGCGGGCGGTGGCCAACGTCCGGGGGCCGATCGCCCGCGCGCTGACGGGGACGGACGCCTCGGACCAGGCGCGGCTCGACCGGCGGTTGCTAGCCCTCGATGGCACGCCCAACAAATCCCGGCTGGGGGCCAACGCCATGCTCGGCGTCTCGCTGGCCGCGGCGAAGGCCGTCGCCAGGAGCCGGGGCGAGGCGCTCTACCGCTCGCTGGGCGGGGCTGCGGCGCGCGTGCTGCCGATTCCGCTGATGAACGTCATCAACGGTGGCGCGCACGCGGACAACACGCTGGATATCCAGGAGTTCCTGCTCATGCCCCTCGGCGCGCGCCGCTTCTCGGAGGCGCTGCGCATGGGCGCCGAGGTGTTCGCGACGCTCAAGACGCTGCTCAAGGCGGCGCGCCAGACCACGGCGGTGGGCGACGAGGGCGGGTTCGCCCCGAACCTGGCGCGCAACGAGGACGCAATCAAGCTCTTGCTGCAGGCGGTCGAGCGGGCCGGCTACCGCCCCGGGCGCGACATCGCCCTCGCGCTGGATTGCGCCGCCAATGAGTGGGTGCACCCTCCGGGCTACCGGCTCTTCAAGAGCGCGCCGCGCACGGCGGTCTCCGCACAGGCGCTGATTGCGCAGTACGCCCGCTGGGCCTCCCGCTATCCGCTGGCGTCCATCGAGGACGGGCTGGGCGAGGATGACTGGGCCGGCTGGCGGGCGCTGACCCAGGCGCTGGGCGCGACGATGCAGCTGGTCGGAGACGACCTGTTCGTGACCGACGTCGAGCGGCTGCGGCGAGGCATCCGCGAGCGCATCGCCAACGCCATCCTCATCAAGGTCAACCAGATCGGCACGCTCACCGAAACACTCGAGGCGATCCGGCTGGCCCGCCGGGCGCGCTACGGCACGGTCATTTCCCACCGCTCCGGCGAAACCGAGGACGTGACCATCGCCCACCTGGCGGTGGCGACCAACGCCGGCCAGATCAAGACCGGATCCATGTCGCGCAGCGAGCGCGTGGCGAAGTATAATGAGCTGCTGCGCATCGAAGAGGCCCTGGGCCGCCGGGCCGTCTATGCGGGTGTTCTATGGGATCACGGGCGCGTTGGGTCGTTGTCGTAAGTAGCGTCGCCGCGCTGCTCTTCGGGCCGGGCGCG
This sequence comes from Candidatus Omnitrophota bacterium, assembly GCA_016206565.1. GTDB lineage: Bacteria > Omnitrophota > Gorgyraeia > Aquiviventales > Aquiviventaceae > JACQRG01. The sequence goes on from JACQRG010000048.1 coordinate 5,675, forward strand.
GCCCAGCAGGCGTGGTTCTCGGTCAAGCAGTGGCGCCTTGAGCGCCGGCTGCACGCGCTGCAGGTGCGGCACGCGCAGCTGCTGGCTGAGCGCCAGCAGCTGGAATCCGACCCGGCCTACGTCGAAGGGCGCATCCGCGCGACGTTCAAGGTCGCCAAGCCCGGCGAGTACATCGTGCCGCTGGAGGAGGCCAAGACCTCGCCCCGTCGGTAAGTGCGGTTGCGGTTGACGTCCCGCCTTGATTTCCCCTATAATAAACGCTACCGCATTTACTGCGGGGTGGAGCAGCCAGGTAGCTCGTCGGGCTCATTGGACACCAAGCTCACCGCCGACGTGGCGGAATCAGCCGTCGTCACGGAGCTCCTCAAGAGGGGCTTCCGGGTACTGCAACCGGTGGGGGATCGGCTTCCCTACGATTTAGCGGTTGAGTGCGACGGCAGGCTCCTTCGCATACAGGTCAAAAGCGCCTGGTACGAACGTTCGAAAGGGCTGTATACCGTCGACGTTCGTCGCACGAAAACGAACAGGCGCCTCATGGTACGCGCCCAGTATGCGAAGGACGATTTTGATTTCGCCATCCTGTATCTGGCTGATCGTCACGTGTTCTATGTCATGCCGGTCGTGGTCTTTATCAGCTATGGTAGCGGAATTAGCCTGGTAGAGACTGAGAAGCGGCAGCGACAACCGCGATCAGCCGCGTACCGAGAGCGTTGGGACTTGTTGTCCGGCTGGGCTGCCCGGTCCGGAAACGGCCGGGTGATCACCCGTCAAATTCGGTGAAGCCTTCACTGGTAACACCGAGCCAAGTCCCCGCCACAGTTTGTTGGCGGGGAAAGGTGTAGAGACTAGACGGCGGGCACCCTCGTTACGCGCAGGCGCAACAGGGTGAAGGTATAGTCCAGACCACGAATCCACCACAGCACGTTGGTGGAGCAGCGAAAGCTGTCGTGGTACGCATAACCCGAAGGTCGTTGGTTCAAATCCAACCCCCGCTAGGTTCCCAGAGCCGCGGCATGGCGCCGCGGCTCTGTTGCTTGGCCGGCCGGAAGTGGTATACTTACAACTGATGAGCGGCACGTCATAGAGATTTCCGCCACCCCTGCCGCGCAATGAGTACCCAGCCATAGCCACCCAGGAGCAGAGACGACTCATGACCCGACGCGGTGTCCTTGGTGTGTGTGCCGTGGCGTCCTTCCTCCTTCTGCCGGTCTGTCCGCCGGCGCAGGCAGACGTTGCCTCGCGCGCCGAGGAGCTGCGCGGCAAGATCAAGCTCCATCAGGCGGAGAGCGCCAAGCTGCGGGCGGAGATTGACGTGCTGCGGGCAAGCCTATCCAAGGCGCCGCCGGGCAAGGCGGCGAGCCTGCGCGCCCAACTCAAGCGGCATGAGCTGCGCATCGCCTACCTGCAGCGCATGATTGACCTGCTGGAGGAGCAGCTGGAGAAGTTTGAGGAGCTCGAGGCCA
>JACQRG010000056.1 GCA_016206565.1 Candidatus Omnitrophota bacterium
CATGACCAAGTACGTGCGCGGCAGCGAGCGGCGCTGGCAGGTGCGCGTGCTTCCGGCGCAGGCGCAGGAGTGGGACACGTTCCTGCACGTCCTTATCATCGGCGAGGCGCCGGTCGAGGCGTCGCTGGTGCGCGAGGGCGACCGTGAGGGCGTGCGGCTGCGCCGCGGCGAGGACCTGCCGGAGAAAACCATCCTGTTTCCGTCCGCGCCCGGCGAGCGGCTCGGCGCGCCGAAGACCGCCGGGGGCAAGCTCGTCTACACCAAGGGATTGCTCAAGCGCTTCGCGCCGCTGGCGCGGGTGGAGATCCGCTGATGCGCCGCCGCATCGCCTGGCTGCTGCTCGCATGGCTCGGGCTCTGCACGCCGGCGCAGGCGCAGTCGCTGACCGTGCCGGTCGTACGCCTGGGCGGGGCGGCGCAGTCGCCGGCCCTGGTGTCCACCGGCGTGCCGTTCGGGCCGGGCCAGCTGCGCTCGGAGGGCGACGTGGCGATCCTCGTCGAGGGGCAGGAGGTGCCCATCGCGACCGCGGTGCTGGCGCGCTGGCCGCAGGATCAGTCCGTCCGCTCGGTGCTGGTGCAGTTCCGGCTGCCGATTCCGGACGAGGCCAGGCCTGTAACGCTGCGCTGGGGCATGGCGCGCGTCACCGAGCCGATTGCAGCGGTGCCGGTGCGCTGGGAGATTCCCGAGGCCTGGCTGGTGCTGCCGGCCGAGTGGCTGTGCGCGTCCCAGGTGGTCGGCGAGCAGGTGCCGCTCTACCGGCACGCGTTTCCGGCCTACGACAAGCGGCTGATGAACGCGTACGGGAGCCGGCGCGACGACCCGCGCCGGGATGACATTCGGGAAGATGGGTACTACAGCACGCCGTTCGTGTTCTATCAGCTCTACGTCCGCAGCGGTGATCCGGAGGTGTTGCTCGCCGCGCGGCGCGAGGCGCTGCACTACCGCGAGCACGAGGTGCTGCGCGAAGGCCCGCACCGCGGCCGGCATAAGACCTACCCCGAGACGCGGTACCTCTACGTCGAGGCGCTGGCGGCGGACTACTTGTTGACCGGCGATGAGCGCTCCAAGGCCGTCGCCGGCTTCATGGCGGAGTACCTGAAGGCGCAGTTCCCGCCGCGCAAGGCATTCTATCCGAAGGGCGCGAGGACCTTCTGGACCGAGCGCGAGGCCGCGTTCCCCCTGCTCGGGATGGTCACGTACTACGAGATCAGCGGCGAGCGCCGCTACCTCGACGCCGCCGCGCAGATCGTCGAGAACCTCCGCAAGACGCAGCAGCAGTGGCCGGGCCGCGGCGGCTTCATCCACAATCTCTCTGCGCATGATCCGACGGAGCGCGCCCGCAAGGACGAGTATGGCGGCTCGCCGTTCATGACCGGCCTGCTGCTGGAGGGGCTTATCGAGTACCACCGCATGACCGGCGACCCGGCCGCCGCCAGCTCCATCGGGCTGGCGCTGGACTGGCTCATGAGGGAAGCCGCCGCGCCAGGCGGCCAGGGGTTCCGGTACCTGACGGCGCGGCACTACGATCGCGAACCCGCACCGGTGGACCTGAACTTGCTGATCGCGCACGCGTTCGGCTACGGCTGGCGGCTGAGCGGCTACACCCGCACCGACTATCTGGAGGTCGGCCGGCGCATCTTCCGGTTGGGCTATGAGCAGGCGTACCTGAAAGACCGCAAGCACTTCAACCAGAACTTCCGCTCCAGCGGCAAGTTCCTGGCGTACATCGCCGCAGGCACCACTCCATGACCAAGGAGGACCGTATTATGACGACGCGCGTGGTGGCGCTCACCTTCCACGACGTGGAGCACAACGGCAAAGCGGCCGAGCCGGCCAGCGACGCCTTCTACCGCATCCGGGCCGCCGAGCTGGAGCAGCTGCTCTCGCTGCTGCGCCAGCGCGGCTACCAGACGGTCAGCTCGAAGACCTTCCGGGCCTGGCAGCAGGGGCGCGGCGCGCTGCCGCAACGCTCCGTGCTGCTGACCTTCGACGACGGCTACGCCAGCCACGGCGAGGTGGCGGCGTCGCTGCTGGTGCGCTACCGGTTCACCGGCACGTTCTTCGTGACCATCGAGCGCGTCGGCCGGCCGGGCTACCTGACGTGGGAGCAGCTGCGCAAGCTGGTCTTCCTGGGCATGGAGGTCGGCTCGCACGGGCTCACACACCGCCCGCTGACCTCGCTGCCGCGCGAGGAGCTGGAGCGCGAGCTGGTGGAATCGAAGCGCATGCTCGAGACGCAGCTCGGCGTGCCGGTGCAAGCACTCGCCGCGCCCGGCGGCTTCTGGGATGCGCGCGTGGCCCAGGCCGCCCAGCGCGCCGGCTACGATGCGGTGTGGGCGTCCACCATCGGTACCAACGGCCGCGAGACCAGTTCGCAGGGGCTGCGGCGCATCGTCGTGCGCCAGCCGTTCTCCGCCGAGCGCACCCTTGCGCTGGTGGAAGGATGGCGTCCGGGGCTCTGGTGGGCGACGAACCAGCAAACACTCATCCGCGTGCTCAAGCGCGCGCTTGGCGTGTACTGGTACGAACAGCTCAAACGCCGGGTGGTCCCCGACGCCTGATATGACGCAGCTCTTCTGGTGGTCGGTCCTCCTGCTGCTCTACGTGTATGCCGGATATCCGCTGCTGGTCTGGCCGCTCGCCCGCCTGTTCGGGCGCGAGCCGCGGCGTGACGCGGTGACGCCGACGGTCTCGCTGCTCATCCCCGCCTACAACGAGGAGGCGCATCTGGAGGCGAAGCTGCGCAACAGCTTCGCGCTCGACTATCCGCGCGACCGGCTGGCCATCATCGTCGCCAGCGACGGCTCCACCGACCGCACCAATGCGATCGCCTCATCGTTTGCCGGGCAGGGCGTGCGCCTGATCGCCCTGCCGCGCAACATCGGCAAGGCGATGATGCTCAACCAGGTGGTGCCGCAGCTGGACGCCGAACTCATCGCCTTCTCCGACGCGTCGAGCGAACTGGAGCCGCAAGCGCTTCGCCGGCTGGTGCAGCCGTTTCGCGACCCGCGCGTGGGCTGCGTCTCCGGGCTGTACCGGCTCGCCGGCGGTGATGATCTGCGCGGGGAGGGCGAGGGGTTGTACTGGCGCTACGAGACCTTCATCAAGCGGCAGGAGAGCCGGCTGCACTCGATCCTCGGCGCCCACGGCGCGTTCTACGCGATCCGCCGCAAGCTGTTTGCGCCGCTCGACGAGGGGGAGATCAACGACGACTACCTCATCCCCATGCGCGTTGTTGCGCAGGGTTCGCGCGCGGTCTACGAACCTTCAGCGGTGGCGCGCGAGCGGTTCCTCGCATCGGTGGAAGGCGAGTTCGCCAGGCGACGGCGCATCGCGGCCGGCAACTGCCAGCAGATCGTCGCGCTGCGCCGCCTGCTGGATCCGCGTCGCGGCTGGGTGGCCCTGTGTTTCTTTTCGCACAAGGTCTTGCGGACACTGGCACCCCTGCTGCTGCTGGGTGCCTTCTTCGGCGCTTTCGCGCTGCCCCCGCCCTGGGCCGCGGCCATGGTCGGGGCGCAAGCGCTCTTCTACGCCAGCGCCTGGGCCGGCTACCTGTGCGCACGTCGGGGACATCGGGCAAGGTGGCTCTCCCCGCCGTTCTATTTCTGCCTGGGCAACCTGGCCATGCTGGCCGGCCTGTGCCAGTACTGCCGCCGTCCCACTCGGCTCACCTGGGAACGCGCCCGCTAGCCTGTCGTCTGGTGTCGCGTCCATTCGACGTTCAATGGACGAACGCAACACAGAAGCCCTCCGCGCAGCTCTGGCCATGTTTTAACGCCCTTCAGGAGAAGTTCTAGTTCATAACATGATTTATATCAACGGGTTATACATGGCCAGTTCTTTAAGAAATCACGCTGACTGGCATGATCCCTGCTCCTTACTACGAGGGTCAGTACGTATAAAAGAAGGGGCGTCATCGGTCTGGGTTTCGACAACCCCGCAACAACCGTGAGCGACATTTCGACACATGAGCGCACTGGTGGCAAGACTCCTCACCATCCGTCAAGAGCTCGCGATCGAGCTGCAACGATTCATCCTTTTGTGGCGCTACCAGCATCAGGTCCCGCCGCTGGCGTTGTGGTGGCGGCTAGTCCTCAAACGCGTCATTGACCTCGCCGGCTCCGCCGTCGGTCTTGCCCTCGTCGCGCCCGTGATGGCGCTCGTGGCGCTGTGGGTGAAGCTCGACTCGAACGGCCCCATCTTGTACTCACAGGAGCGGGTCGGCCGTTTCGGCGAGCCGTTTCGCATTTACAAGTTCCGCACGATGCGGGTGGACGCCGAGGCAAGCGGTCCGGTCTGGTCCGGCGGAGAGGAAGACCCCCGCATGACCCGCGCCGGGCGCATCCTGCGGCGCACCCACCTTGATGAGCTGCCGCAGCTGTGGAACGTCCTGCGCGGCGAGATGAGCCTCATCGGCCCCCGGCCGGAGCGGCCGCACTTCCTTGAGGATCTGCAGCGCGCCATCCCGCGCTACGACGAACGCCTGTTCCTGCGTCCCGGGATCACCGGCCTGGCCCAGGTGCACTACCGCTACGACCAGTCGCTGGCCGACGTGCGCCGCAAGCTGCGCTTCGACCTGCTGTATGTCAAGCGCATGTGCCTGGCGCTGGACGTGCGCATCCTCTTCTGGACGGCGTTTGTGGTGGCGACGGGCAGGGGCATCCGCTAAGGCCGCGCCGCTCGACGCGTGAAGCGATCACGCCCCGCTCCGATGCATTCGGAGCGGGGCGTTGTGTTTTGGTGGAGGAGGGGTCTGTCGGGTGCGCGCGTTACGCCGGTGCTGAACCGATCGGCGGCGGCGCGGCGGCGACCGGGGCCGCGCCGCCGAGGATCCGGCCGAAGTCATAACCGGGATAGCACTGCTTGATGAAGGCCAGCTCGGTGGCGCTGGCCGAGGCCAGGATCGGCGTCTGCAGCACGAAGAGGCTGCGCAGGGCCTCCGGCGAGAGCACGACGCGCTTGGCGAAGGTCCGTGCGCCCGACGGGCGGCCGTAGAAGAATCGGTAGGCCGGGTGCGCCGCGGCCGCTCGCTCGGTCTCGGCGATGTTGAGCGCGCGCGCCACGGTGGGGTGGCCGTTCGCGCCGGAGTACGTTTTAAGCCCGCCCAGCGGCCGAAGCTGCAGGAAGTCGAAGAGCACCTGGTGCTTCGGGTTGAAGCAGGCCACCAGCGTCTGCGTCGCCGTGGCGCTGCGCAGGTAGTCGAACATCGTCCGGAAGAGCCGCAGCGTCAACAGCAATTTCTTCGGGTTGAACATGGTGAAGACTTTCCGGCCGAAGAGATGGCTGTCCAGTGCCAGCATGGTCGCCTCGGCCAAGCGGTGGCCCTGCCGCCGCAGGGCGTCGAGCTCCGCCTTGTAGACCTCGTCCATCGGCAGGCCCAGCGGCGAATCCTCGACGATGGTGACCGTGCCCACCACGGTCTGGTTTCGGTAGAGCGCGATGAGCGTGGTGGTGGTCGGCAGGGCGTGGCAGAGCGAGAGCTTCAGCTGCGTGGCGTTCGCCCGCGTGTAGTTGCGCTTAAGAAACTCCTCGTACACCAGGTGGGAGGCGGCCTTGAGCTCGTCCACGCTGCGCGCCTCCCGGAACTCGAAGGGCCGCATGAACTGGGGCACCGAATCATAGAGGCGCCCCAACAGCATCAGCGACTGCGTGTCGTTTCCCATCGTTAGCGCAGGTATTTCACGAGGAGTTGGGTGGCGATGAACTGGCAGTACTTGGCGAACGCCCCTTCGTGGTACGAGTCGAAGGCGGAGAGTGCCACGCCCACATCGCAGTGCGCGCGCTTGCCCTGGCGGCACCAGGCTACGCGCCCCAGGAACGACAGCGGTTCGGCTTGGGTGGGCAGGCGGATATCCACCTGGCAGACCGTCTGGGGCGAGACCATGCGCGGCACTGGAAACTGCAGGCCGCTGCCGCTGAGGTCGGTGGTGACGGTGGTCCCCCGCAGAAATTCGTTTGGCAGCAGCAGCGTGTAGGAGATCGGCAGGTGCAGCGGCAGCCGTTCCGCCTTGCGCTCATCCACGACGGGCAGAAACGCCGGCATCGCGGCGCTGCGTTCAGCGGAACGCTGTTGGAGGGCCGGTTCGACCGCTCGTTTGATCATGAGATATCTGAGCGGACCACACGACACCTTGCTGCATCAGCGTCGGTGCGCCCGCATAGCTGAACTATACCATACCGCTGCGGCGGTTCACAAGGCTTGTTAAGCAAGATTCAGCGTTTTTGTGCACGGATGCCTCGGCAATGGGGGTGTCTTGGCTTGCACACGAGGTGTTGGGTTTTTTCGACAGAACGGCTGTCGGCTAGCCTTGAATGGCGCTTCAGGAGATGTGATGAAGGCTTCCAGCAAGTTTTTAGATAGTAGAGTTCTTTAACTCATTCATATACAATAGGTTACATAAATCATCGAACTCGATTGATGCCAAGGAAATTGGTACGAAACCTGCTCTAATAAGGGGCATAAGGAGGGGAAATATGGGCAAGCGAATCGCTGGTCTGTGTGTGCTGGCGGCAAGCCTGCCGTTGGTGGCCGGGTGTTTTGGCGGCGGTGGCGGGGGCAGCGGTCTGTCCGGTTTGTTCGGGGGCGGCTCAAGCTCCGGCAGCGTGGCCGAGCTCTTCGGCTCCGACTCCGGTGACAGCGGATCCGAGTCAGTCATTCCGGGCTCCGGCGGCTCCGGCGGCGGGTTGGATGCGGTTGCCACCGTGCACAGCCCTGAGCCGGCAAGCGTCGTGCTCTTCGGCAGCGGCTTGGCTGGTGTGGCGTTGCTGCGTCGGCGCCGCTCTGGTCGTCGTCGGCGGACGTCCTAAGGCACCGCGTTTCGCCTAACCGTCTCTGCGTTTGCCAAAGGCAGGGGGCGGTGGGCCGTGCGCGATTGATGCAGGCCGCCTGGCTGGCGTGGCGAGACGGGGCGCGGCTGTTGCGCTCCCAGCGCAGGCTGTGGTTACCCTTCCTGGTGACCTGTGCAGTGGAAGCGCTTCTCCTGGTCGTGTTGTGGCTCGCACCCCATCCTCCGTTTTCCACCGTCCTCGCTCCCGCAGTCCAGTTCTTCTTCGGTCCGCAGGTGCTCCACTACCCGCTCCACCTCTGGTTTCTCTACGACGCCATGCGGTACACCGCGGTGGCCTCGGCGCTAGTCGTCGGGGCATTTCTGGGCGGCGTGGCGTGCGCGATGGTCGCGCAGGCGCACCAGGGGTACCGCGTGTCGCTGCGTGAGAGCCTGGTCAGCGGGCAGGTGCGCTATGGGCGCATGACCCTGCTGTGGCTCCTGACCTGGGCCCTGGCTCAAGGCGCGGTGGAGCTGGCGGTGCGCGCCGCGCCGCGGCCTCTCATCAGCCTGTGGGCCGGCCTGGCCGCCGGCCTCCTCGCGCAGGCGCTTGTCAGCTATGCGATTCCCATCGCGGTCTTTGAAGGCTGCATCTGGCGCCGCGCGCTGTGGCGCAGCCTGCGCGAGACCGCGCGGTATCCCTGGAGCACGCTCGCCATCACCGTGCCGCCGGTGATGGCGGTGAACCTCTTCGCGGCATGGGCCTCGCCCGACCGGGCGGCGCGCTGGATGCTCCAGACCGATCCGGAGGTGGTCCTGGTCTTCATCGCGGGCCGGCTGCTGCTCTGGCTGGCGGCGGACGCCCTCTTGCTCGTGGGCCTCTGCCAGCTATGGTGGCTCCACCGCGCCGTGCCCCGGGCGGCTGCGTCCGCGAGACCCCGGCTGCTTTCCGCGGCCGCCGGCGCAGCGCCGCTGGGGCTGGCGGTGCTGCTGCTGACCGGCGGGTGCAGCGCCGCCTACGACGGCGAGCGGCTGTACTGGAAGGCGCAGCGCGTCCAGGACGACATCATGAAGCATCCCTCGCAGACCACGCCGGCGCAGTTCTCGCGCGCCGTCGAGGCGTTTGAGCGCGTCACGCAGCAGACCCCCGGCACCAGCTGGGCGGCGCGCGCGCACCTGGCCATCGGGTCGCTCTACGCCATGCAGCGCCGGTACGACGAGGCCCGCACCGCCTACGGCCTGGTGCCGCAGAACTACAACCGGCAGCAGGACCTAAGCCTGCAGGCCCGCGTGGCCATCGCCAAGACCCACGAGGCGCAAGAGCAGTGGGCCGAGGCCGTCGCCATGTATCGGGACATCAGCGAGTACCATCCTTGGGCCCAGCTGGGCCTGGAAGCGCCGTTGTACGTGGCGGCGACCTACGAGAAGCGCGGCGACGCCCAGGAGGCGCAACGCGCCTACCAGCGGGCCATCGGGATCTACCAGCACTGGATCCCGCAGGCTCCGAGCGAGGAGTTGGCCGCACAGGTGCGCCTGTATCTCGCGCTGGCCTACCAGCGGCTGGGCCGATGGGATGAGGCGATCAAGGTGCTCAGGGAGCTGGCCTCGGCCAAAGGGATCAATCGTCCGATGATCCTGCTGGCCCTGGGCTCCATCTACCAGATGAAGCTGCGCGATCCGGAGCAAGCCAAGGCCGCGTACCTCCAGCTGCTCGAAGAGTTCCCCGAGCATGAGCTCTCCGGTGCTCCCGGCAGCCCGCTGGAGCGGTTGGGCATGCCGACGCCGGCGCCCGCCGCGCCGACACCGCCGGCCGGAGGCCCATGATGGCCTCGCGCCGCCAGGTCAACCAGGTCGAGTGGGGTATTCTCTTCGGCATGGCGCTGCTCGCACTCTTCCGGCCGACCCTGGAGTGGATGGCCACGCGGTTCGATGCGCCGGATTCGTTCTATTCCCACGGCTGGCTCGTGCCCCTGGCCAGCGCCTGGCTCATCTGGCAGCGCCGGCCCCAGCTGCAGGCCTGCCGCTTGCGCCCCACGTACGTCGGCCTGTGGCTGCTGGTGCCGATGGCCGTCCTGCACGTGATGGCGGCCTGGCTGCGGGTGCACTTCGTCTCCGGGTTCGCCCTGGTCGGGGCCATCTGGGCGCTGGTCTGGACGTTGTGGGGGCGGCAAGCGCTCTGGGCGCTGCGCGCGCCGCTGCTGTTTCTGCTCTTCATGGTGCCGCTGCCGGGCGTGCTGTTGATCGCCGTCAGTTTCCACATGAAGCTGGCGGCGGCCTCGGTCGCCGCGCACGTCGTTCAGGCCTTCGGCATTCCCGCCGCCCAGGCCGGCTCCACCATCCGCGTGCCCGGGGGGATGTCCATCATCGTGGATGATACCTGCAGCGGCTTGCGGTCGCTCATCAGCCTGCTGGCCCTGGCCATCCTGTGGACCTGCAGCCTCTCCCTCGCCGCGCCGCGCTGGCACCGGCTGCTGCTTGTGCTGGGGGCGGTGCCCATCGCCCTGCTGGCCAACATCGTGCGCATCGTCGTGCTCATTCTGCTGGCGGTCGTGTACGGGCCGCGGGCGGCGGAGGGCTTCATCCATTACGGGTCCGGGCTCGTGGTCTTCGGCGTGGCGTTGCTCGCCCTGGCGGGGTTGAGCAAACTCCTGCAGCGATGGTCGCGCGCATCTTCAGCCCTCGCGTAATCGCCCTGCTCGTGCTCCTGGGGGCGGCCTGGCTGGTCTGGCAGGGGGCCGCGCCGGCTCAGGCGAATGCCCCCATGGCCGCCGCCGGGGGCGGGATGCCGTCGGCGCTGCCCGGGTGGCAGGTCGAGGCGCTGCCGGCGGATGCCCGCAGCCTCCAACTGCTCGAAACCGACGACGTCATCCTGGCCAAGTACCGCCTCGGCGAGCAGCCGCCGGTGTGGCTGGTGCAGGTGGCGGGTTTCGGCAACCGCGCGGCGTTCCATCCGCCGGAGCTCTGTTTTGTCGGCAGCAACTTCGAGGTCCTGGCGCGCGGCCCGCTGACCGTGGACGTCCACGGGCGGCCCCGCCGCCTCATGCGCCTGGTCGTGGGCCGGGGCAAGGACCGCATGGAAGCCTGGTACTGGTTCACCGCCGGCGAGCGCGTCACCCCGAGCTACTACCGGCAGCAGCTCTGGCTGGTGGCCGACACCCTGCGCGGCCGGCCGGCGTCCGGCACCCTGGTGCGGATTTCCACCCCGCTGGACAATCCGGCGCAGGCCCGGGAGCGCCTGTTGTCGTTCATGGGCGCATTGATGCGCCAACGCGACACGACCCCTGATGCATAGACAAGTGTTGAGCCTGTCTCCGGCGCTTGACGTGCCCAAGAAAGTGTGGTATCGTCCCAGTCCTCTCATTCGCAAGCGCGCGTCCCGTCCGGTACGTCTCATAAGGAGTCGAATGGAGCAGGGCTCCCGACACTTTGACGAGTGGGAACAACTCTTTGCCGTGGCCCCCTGCGGCCTGGTGCTGCTGGACCGCCATGCGGCGATCCGGCACCTGAACGCGGCGGCGGCCAAGCTCTTGGGGGTGGACGCGCAGGCGTCCCTGGGCCGGCCGCTGGTGGAAGTCTTGCCCGCCTGGAAGAACACCTCGTTCCACGCCAGCCTGCCCTCCTTGCTGGGTGCGCAGTCCACGTTCGAGGCCATCGAGTTCGAGGTGCCCGGTCCGCCGGGCCTGATCCTGCGCCTGCAGGCGGCCTATGTGCCCAACGGCTCGCAGCACGCCAAGGGCGTGCTGCTGTCGCTGACCGAGCACACCGAGGTGGCGACGCTGGAGCGGCGCCTGCAGCGCGCCGAGCACCAGGCCTCCATCGGCAAGCTCGCGCGCGGCATCGCCCATGAGCTCAACAGCCCGCTGGACGGCGTGCTGCGCTACGTCCACCTGGCCCTCGAGCAGCTCACGGAAGACTCGCCGGTGCGCGAGTACCTCGTCCACGTCAAGGAAGGCCTGGACCGGATGGTGCGCGCGGTCAGGGCGTTCCTCGAATTCTCCCGGCAGGTCACCACGCCGGTCAACCGGCTGGCGAACCTCAACCAGCTGGTGGAGGATGCGCTGCTCTTGGTCCAGCACCGGGCCAAGTTCCAGCAGATCCGCGTCGTGAAGCAGTTCAACCCGTCGCTGCCTGAGGTCTTGGACGGCGGCCTGCAGCACGCGATCGTGAACCTGATCAAGAACGCCTTCGATGCCATGCCCCGCGG
>JACQRG010000007.1 GCA_016206565.1 Candidatus Omnitrophota bacterium
GCCCCATGCCCCAGACGCGCGAGCACATCCTGCTGGCGCGCCAGGTCGGCGTGCCGGCGGTGATTGTATTCCTGAACAAAGTGGATGCGGTGGAGGATAAGGAGCTCGTGGATTTGGTGGAAGCCGAGGTGCGCGAACTTCTGAAAAAATACGAATTTCCCGGGGATCAAATCCCGGTCATCCGCGGCTCGGCCCTGAAGGCCGCCGAGGGGGAGAAGGGCGCGCTCGGCGAGCCGGCCATCCTGAAGCTCATGGAGGCCGTGGATACCTTCATCCCGACCCCCACGCGCGACATCGAGAAGCCCTTCCTGATGTCGGTCGAGGACGTCTTCTCGATCACCGGCCGCGGCACGGTCGGCACCGGGCGCGTGGAGCGCGGCAAGGCCAAGGTCGGGGATACCGTAGACCTCGTGGGCATCAAGGCCACCCGCCAGTCGGTCATCACCGGCATCGAGATGTTCCGCAAGCTCCTCGATGAGGCCGTCGCCGGCGATAACGTCGGCGTGCTGCTGCGCGGGATCAACAAGGACGACCTGCAGCGCGGCATGGTCCTGGCGGCCCCGGGCTCGATCACCCCGCACACCGGCTTTAAGGCCAGCGTCTACTGCCTGACCAAAGAGGAGGGTGGGCGCCACACCCCGTTCTTCAAAGGGTACCGCCCGCAGTTCTACTTTCGCACCACCGATGTCACCGGCGATGTCACCCTGCCGGCCGGCACCGAGATGGTCATGCCCGGGGACACCATCGCCGTGACGGTGGAGCTCATCCAGCCGGTGGCCATGGAGAAGGAGCAGCGCTTCGCGATCCGGGAAGGCGGCAAGACCGTGGGCGCCGGGGTCATCACGGAGATTGTGAAGTAGACGACGATGGCTGCGCCGCCGAAGATCCGCATCAAGCTCAAGGCCTACGATCACCGGGTCCTGGACGCCTCCACCACGGAGATCATCTCCACGGTGGAGCGCACGGGGGCGAAGGTGTGCGGGCCCATCCCGCTGCCGTCGAAGCGGGAGCTGTTCACCACCCTGCGCTCGCCCTTCATTGACAAGAAATCGCGGGAGCAGTTCCAGCTGGTGACGCACAAGCGTCTCATTGACGTCTTGGAGCCGACGTCGAAGACGATTGACGCGCTGCGCAAACTCAACTTGCCCTCCGGGGTTTACGTGGAAGTCAAGTAACTGATGTCCATTGGTTTGCTTGGTCGAAAACTGGGCATGACGCACGTGTACGACGGCTTCGGCCGCCGGCAGGCGGTGACGGCCGTGCAGGCCGGCCCGTGCACGGTCACGCGCGTGCGCGAACCGGCGAAGGACGGCTATCGCGCCATCCAGGTGGCGTTCGAGCCGGTGAAGGACGCCGCATTGACCAAGCCGCTGGCCGGGCAGTTCAAGAAGGCGGGCGTGCCGACTCACCGGCACCTGAAAGAGTTCCGGATTGCCGAGGGAGAAGGCCCGGCCGTGGGCGAGCAGCTGACCGTGGCATTGTTCAAGGAGCATGAGCTCATTGATGTGATTGGCGTGTCCATCGGCAAGGGGTTCCAGGGCGGCATGAAGCGATGGCACTGGTCCGGCGGGTCGCAGACGCACGGCTCCACGTCCCACCGCAGGCCCGGTTCGATCGGCTCGACGACGTTTCCAGGGCGCGTCATCCGCGGCCACCATCTGCCGGGCCACATGGGTGCGAGGCGAGTGACGGTGCAGAACATCCGGGTGGTCAAGATTGACCCGGAGGCCAACCTCCTCCTGCTGGCCGGCAGCGTGCCCGGAGCCGACAACTCGGTGATCATGGTGCGCAAGTCGGTCAAGAAGCCCGGCGTGATCAAGGCCCCGCGGGCCGCCCAGCAGGTGGCGGTGGAAGAGGATGAGGCCGGCGGGAAGAAGGCCAAGCCGGCAGCCAAGAAGAAGTGACGCGATGGAGCTGAAAATCTTCAACGTGGCGGGACAGCCGGTCGGCCAGGTGAGCCTGGAGGCGCAACTCTGGGGAGGGAAGGTCAACACCCCGGTGCTGCTGCAGGCGCTGGCGATGTACCGCACCAACGTCCGGGCCAACACCGCCTCGACCAAGACCCGCGGGCATGTCTCCGGCGGCGGCAAGAAGCCCTGGAAGCAGAAGCACACCGGCCGGGCCAGGGCGGGATCCATCCGTTCGCCCTTGTGGCGGCACGGCGGCATCGTGTTCGGCCCGCACCCGCATGCGCGCTACTACCGGCTGCCCCAGACGATGCGCCGCAAAGCGCTGCTGGAGAGCCTCAAGGGCAAGGTGCAGGACGAGGAGCTGGTCATGCTCGACCGGCTGGCGGCCGACACGCCGAAGACCAAGCCCTTCGCCGGGTTGGCCAAGGCCTTCGCCGTGGGGCGCAAGTCACTCATCGTCCTGAATGAGCCGTCGAGCGCCCTGGTCAAGTCGCTGCGCAATCTTGCGGGGTTTGAGCTGCGGTCGGCCCAGAACCTTAACGCCTTTGACGTGCTCAACGCCCAGAAGATTCTGGTCACCAAGTCGGCCTTCGAGCGGCTTCAGGAACGGGTCAGGGGCGATGCGGCCGGCCAGTGAGGTCATCCGCGGCGTGCGCCAGACCGAGAAAGGCGCTCGGATCGCCAAGCTCCACCAGTACATCCTGGAGGTCGCACCCGATGCAAACAAGATTGAGATCCGCCAGGCCGCGAAGCAGCTCTTCGGCGTGACGGTGGAGCGGGTCAACACTACGGTCTGCCACGGCAAGTGGCGGCGGCTCTCGTCGAGGTGGGGCCAGCGGCCGGACTGGAAGAAGGCCATCGTCACGGTGGCCAAGGGCCAGAAGATCGAAGTCAAAGCGGAGGCGGCGTAGCGCCGCAGGCATGCCATGGCAGTGAAAACGCACCGCCCGACCACGCCGACGATGCGCTTCCAGGTGACCCCGTCCTTCGACGAGGTGACGCGCACGCAGCCCGAGAAGCGATTGCTCAGCCCCTTGCCGCACACCGGCGGGCGCAACGCCCACGGCCACATCACCAGCCGGTTCCGCGGCGGCGGCCACAAGCGCATGTACCGGCACATTGATTTCTTCCGGCGCGACAAGGCCGGTGTCGCCGCGACCGTCAGGTCCATCGAGTACGACCCGAACCGCAACGCCCGGATCGCGCTGCTGGAATACGCCGACGGGGAGCGCCGCTACATTCTCTGGCCGGACGGCGTGCGCGTGGGCGATGCGGTGAGCGCCGGCGACCAGGCCGAGATCAAGCTGGGCAACGCCATGGCGCTGCGCCAGATTCCCACCGGCCAGCCGATCCATTGCATCGAGCTGCAGCAGCGCCGGGGCGGGCAGATCGTGCGGACGGCCGGCTCGGCGGCGTTCATCCAGGCCAAGGAGGGCGAGTATGCCCATGTCAAGCTGCCCTCGGGCGAAATCCGGCTGATCTCGCTGGAGTGCTGGGCCACGCTCGGCCAGCTCGGCAACGCGGAGTACAAGAATCTGGTCTACGGCAAGGCGGGCCGCTCGCGCTGGTTCGGCAAGAAACCGCACGTGCGCGGCGTGGCCATGAACCCGGTCAACCACCCGCACGGCGGCGGCGAGGGCAAGTCCGGCCAGGGCAATCCCCACCCGGTCTCGCCCTGGGGCTGGCACACCAAGGGGCGCAAGACGCGGTCGCGCACGAAATACTCCCGCCGCTTCATCGTCAAACGGAGGCGCTGAGATGGGACGCTCGGCGAAGAAGGGGCCGTTTGTGGATGAGCCGCTGCTGCGCAAGGTGCAAGTGGCCCAGCAGCAGAACGACCGCAAGCCGATCAAGACCTGGTCGCGCCGCTCCACGGTCACACCGGACTTCATCGGCCTGAACTTCATGGTCCACAACGGCAAGGGATTCAACCCCGTGTACGTGACCGAGAACATGGTCGGGCACAAGCTGGGGGAGTTCGCGCCGACGCGCGTCTTCCGCAAGCACGGCGGCGTGAAGAAGAAGGAAAGCGGCCCGGCGACAGGGGTCGGGAAGTAACGATGGTGGCGAAGGCGATCGTCAGGCACCTGCGCATGACCCCGCGCAAGGTCGGGTATGTCATCGCTCCGCTGCGCCTGCGCACGGTCGCCGACGCCCTGGCGCTCCTGTCGGTGACCAACCGCCGGGCGGCCAAGCCGGTGGCGAAGGCCATCGCGTCGGCCTTCGCGAACGCGCAGCAGAAGGACCCGGCGGTGCGCGAGGACGATCTGGTCATCAGCCAGGTCGTCGCCAACGCAGGTCCGATGTGGAAGCGGTTCCGCCCGGCCGCGTTCGGGCGGGCCACCCGCGTCTTGAAGCGAACCACGCATCTGACCGTTGAATTGGAGAAGAAAACATGATGTACGATGGGCCATAAGGTCAATCCGGAGTGCCTGCGGTTGTCCCTGTCGAGGGACTGGCGCTCGCGCTGGTTCGCTCCAACGAAGAAATTGTTCGTGCAATACCTGCAGCAGGACCGCGCCATCCGCGAGCTGCTCGAGAAGGAGCTAGCGTCGGCGGCGGTCGCCCGCGTGGTGATCGAGCGGTCGGTGGAGCGGGTGCGCATTGTCATCCACACGGCGCGCCCCGGCATTTTGATCGGCCGGCGCGGCGAGAACATCCAGCGCTTGCAGGAGCGCATCCAGCGGATCATCGGCACCCAGCACCAGCTCAAGATGGACTACGTGGAGGTCAGCAACCCGGCCGTCGAAGCCAAGCTGGTCGCGGACTCGCTGGCGTTCCAGCTGGAGAAGCGCATTGCGTTTCGCCGCGCCATGAAGCGGGCCATCCAGCAGGCGATGGAGTCGGGTGCGGCGGGCATCAAGGTCGTCTGCGATGGGCGGCTCGCCGGAGCTGAAATGACGCGGCGCGAGGTCTACCGGGCGGGCAAGGTGCCGCTGGGCACCCTGCGCGCCCGCATCGAATTCGGCACGTCCACGGCGCACACCACGGCCGGCTGCATCGGCACCAAGGTGTGGGTGTGCCGCGGGGAGCTTGCCACCCAGCAGCCCGCGCGGGCCCGCGCAGGCAGCACCGGGGCGGACGCGGCCACGCCGGTGGGCGGCGAGGCCCGGTCGGTGACGTAATGGCCCTCTTGCTGCCCAAGCGCATCAAGTACCGCAAGGCCCACCGGGGCAAGCGGCGGGGCGCGGCCAAAGGCGGCACGCGCCTGAACTTCGGGGAGTTCGGGCTCAAGGCGCTGGAGAACGGCTGGGTGACGGCCGCGCAGCTTGAGGCGTGCCGCGTGGCCGTCAGCCGCAGCCTCACCCGCGGCGGCAAGAGCTGGATCCGGGTGTTTCCGGACAAGCCGGTGACCGTGCACGGCCAGGAAAAGCCCATGGGCTCCGGCAAGGGGCTGGTGGATCACTGGGTCACCGTCATCAAGCGGGGGCGGATCCTCTTTGAACTGCAGGGCGTGCCGGAGCCGATCGCCAAGGAGGCGTTCCGGGTGGCCGCGAGCAAGCTGCCGCTGCGCATGCGGCTGGTGAGCCGCCGTGAAGAGGCAGGCGTGTGATGGCCGAGCAGAAGACGCGGCAGGCCGCCTCGCAGCTGCGCCAGCTGGGCGCGGCCGACCTGCAGAAGCAGGCGGCCCAGGCCCGCCAGCAGCTGTGGAACCTGCACGCGAAGCGGCGCACCGGCTCGCTGCAGCAGCCGCATGAGTTCCGGGCGGTCCGCCGGCAGGTCGCGCGCCTGCTGACGGTCCTCAACGAACAGGCCGCGAGCGCGCGGCAGGAGCGGCGAACCGCATGACACCGACGGGTTCCGCGCAGGCGCAGGCGCCGTTGCGCGGGGTGCGCAAGACGCTGGTGGGCCTGGTGACGAGCAACCGCATGGCCAAGACGATCGTCGTGCGGGTGGACCGGCTCTCGCGCCATCCCGTGTACCAGCGCGTGCTCAAGCACAGCGCCTCCTTCAAGGCGCATGACGAGAAGAACGAGGCCAAGATCGGCGACCTGGTGAAGGTCATGGAAACGCGGCCGCTCTCCAAAGACAAGCGGTGGCGCCTAGTGGAGATTGTCCGCAAGGCCTCCTTGGCCCCGCCGGTGCCCGACGCCGAGGAGCCGAAGGCCCCGTAGGGATGCTCTCCGTCCGCTCGCAGTTTCAGGTGGCCGACAACTCCGGCGTCCGGAAGGTCTGGGCGATCGGCGTGCTGGGCCAGGGCAACAAGAAGAAGGGCCGCATCGGCGATGTCATGACCGGGCACGTGCGGGAGGCCGATCCGGACGCCATGGCCAAGAAGGGCGAGGTGGTGCGCATCGTCATCGTGCGCACGAAGGCCCCGATCCGCCGCCACGACGGCACCACATTGAAGTTCGACTCCAATGCGGTCGTGCTCATTGACGCGCAGAACAACCCGAAGGGCACCCGGGTCTTCGGGCCGGTGGCCCGCGAGCTGCGGGAGCGGCGGTTCATGAAGATTATTTCGCTCGCCCCGGAGGTCGTCTAGATGGCGCGCATCAAGAAGGGCGATACGGTCGTCGTGCTCAGCGGCAAGGACCGCGGCAAGAGCGGCAAGGTCCTGGCGGTCTGGCCGCAGCGCGACCAGGCGCTGGTCGAGCGGTTGAACCTGCGCAAGCACTTCGAGCGGCGCACCCAGCAGAACCCGGCGGGGGGGGTCATCGAGCGGGAAGGGGCGATCGCGCTCTCCAAGCTCACGGTCCTGTGCGCCAAGTGCCGCAAGCCGACCCGGGTCGGCTGGTCGTCGGCCGAAGACGGCGGCAAGCAGCGGATCTGCCGCAAGTGCAAGGAGCGGGTGTGATGACGACGGCCAAGCGCAGCCACAACGGGGCGGGGCATGCCCCCCGCATGCTGGAGCAGTACCGCAAGCAGATCGCGCCCGCGCTGGCCAAGGAGTTCGGCCACAAGAACCTGCTGGCGGTCGCACGGCTGGAGAAAATTGTCGTCAACGTCGGCTGCGGGGAGGCCTCGCATGACGCCAAGGTGCTCGAGCAGGCCCAGCGGGACCTCGGCAGGATCGCCGGCCAGCGCCCGGCCGTGACCCGGGCCAAGAAGGCCATCTCAAACTTCCACATCAAGGAGGGCGACCCGGTGGGCTGCAAGGTCACCCTGCGGCGCGCCCGGATGTACGAGTTCCTGGACCGGCTCATCAGCGCGGCACTGCCCCGCATCCGCGATTTCCGGGGCTTGAGCCCCAAGGGCTTCGACCAGGGCGGGAACTACAGCTTCGGCGTGTCGGAGCAGGCGATTTTTCCGGAGCTGGCCGACGAGCAGCTGACATACCCGCTCGGGCTGGATGTCGTGATGGTGACGAGCGCGAAGACGCAGGATGAAGCGTTCGCGCTGCTGAAGGGCTTCGGGATGCCCTTCGCGGCGCGCTAGGAAAGGGACGGATGGCGCGAGAGGCATGGATTGAGCGGGCGAAGCGGCCGCCGAAGTTCCGTTCACGGGTCGTCAGGCGCTGCCAGCGGTGCGGCCGACGCCGCGGGTTGTTCCGCCGCTTCGGATTGTGCCGCATGTGCTTTCGGGAAATGGCCTGGCGGGGGGAGATCCCCGGCCTGGTCAAGGCCAGTTGGTGACCCATGGCGAGCCAAGACCTTGTCTCTGACAACCTGACCAAGATTCGCAACGCCTCCCGCACGCGCCAGGCGAGCGTGGACCTCTTCGCCTCGCGGCTGACCGAGCGCATCTTGGACGTGCTCAAGCAGGAAGGCTTCATCCGCAACTACCGGGCGGTCGGCGAGCAACCCTCGCTGCGCCGGCTGCGGGTCTATCTGAAGTATGTTCAGCGCATGCCGGCGATCCAGCAGGTGGTGCGGGTCTCGAAGCCCGGCGAGCGCATCTACCGGCGCAGCACCGCCCTGCCGCGGGTCCTGCGGGGGCTCGGCGTCGCCGTGCTCTCGACGTCCAAGGGCATCATGACCGAGCGCGAAGCCGCGCGGCAGCGCGTCGGCGGCGAAGTGCTCTGCTATGTGTGGTGAGTGATGTCGCGCCTGGGAGCCATGCCGGTGGCGATTCCGACGGGGGTGAAGTTGACCCAGTCCGGCCGGTCCGTGCAGGTCGAGGGGCCCAAAGGCAAGCTGGCCTTCGAGCTGCCCGAGGCGATCACCGCGGCGGTGAAGGACAACGCGGTGACCGTCACCCGCAGCGGCGATGAGAAAGCGATCAAGGCGCTGCATGGCTTGTGCCGGTCGCTCATCGCCAACATGGTGACCGGCGTTTCGGCCGGGTTTCAGAAGGAGCTGGAGATCGTGGGCGTCGGCTACCGCGCTCAGGTGCAGGGCAAGGCGCTCACCATGACGGTCGGGTACTCGCATCCGGTGGCGCTGCCGATCCCCGCGGGCCTGACGGTGGAGGCGCCCAAGCCCACCCAGGTGATCGTCAAGGGCGCCGACAAGCAGGCGGTCGGGGAGTTTGCGGCGACCATCCGGCGGGTCAAGCCGCCGGAACCCTACAAGGGCACCGGCATCCGGTATGCCGGCGAGGTGGTCCGGCGCAAGGCGGGCAAGGCCGCGACCGGTTCGGGCGCAAAGGCAGCATAAGCAATGGCCGTCTTAGCAGCGCGTGAAGCGGGACGGCGGGCGCGCCACGAGCGCATCCGCAAGCAGGTGGTCGGAGCACCCCAACGCCCCCGCCTGGCGGTCTTCCGCAGCCACAAGCACCTGTACGCGCAGCTGGTGGATGATCTGGCCGGCAAAACGGTGCTCGGCTGCTCCACGAAGGACAAGCGGCTCGCATCATCCAAGAGCTGCGGCACCGTCGGTGCGGCGCAGCAGCTGGGCACGCTCATCGCAGCAGAGGCCAAGAAGCGCGGCATCGAGCGGGTCGTGTTTGACCGCGGCGGGCATCGCTACCACGGCCGGGTCAAGGCGCTTGCCGAGGCGCTGCGCGCAGGAGGGATTCAGGTCTAGCATGGCACGAGCCTCGCGCCGATTCGGGCCGCCGCAGCGCGGCGGCCCCCAGTCCGAAGGGTCGCAGCTCTTCGAGAAGCTCATCAGCATCAACCGAGTCGCCAAGGTCCACAAGGGCGGCAAGCGGCTGGCGTTCAGCGCGCTCGCGATTGTGGGCGATGGCAAGGGCAAGGTCGGCATGGCGCTGGGCAAGTCCAACGAAGCGGCGGACGCCATCCGCAAGGGATTCCAGCGGGCCCAGGACCACATGGTGAGCATCCCCATGAAAGGTTCCACGATTCCGCACAACGTCACCGGCGCGTTCGGCGCCTCGCGCGTGCTGATGCAGCCGGCCAGCCCCGGCACCGGCATCATCGCCGGGGGGCCGGTGCGCGCCATCTGCGAGGCCTGCGGCATCCGCGACATCCTGACGAAAAGCTTGGGCTCCAGCAACCCGATCAACCTGGTCAAGGCGACCCTGGTCGGCCTGCAGTCCCTGGAAATGCCGCAGACCATCCTGGATCGCCGGCGGCTGATCGTGGACGTCACGGAGACCGTGTAAGGAGCCTTCATGGACGTCAGCACATTGCCTGCGGTTCCCGGCGCGCGCCACCGCCGCAAACGGGTGGGGCGGGGCATCGGCTCAGGGCACGGCAAGACCTCCACGCGCGGCCAGAAGGGCCAGCGGGCCCGGACCGGCTCGGGCAAGCGCCCCGGCTTCGAGGGCGGGCGCAACCCGCTCATCCGGCGGCTGCCCAAGCGCGGGTTCCGCGACAAGGCCCGCGGCCGCGAGCCGCGAGCACAAGTGGTCAACCTGAGCCAGCTCAACCAGTTCGGCGCGGGCGAGGAAGTGACCCCGCAGCAGCTTCAGGCCCGCGGCCTCATCCGGCAGGAGCGCCGCCCGGTCAAGCTGCTGGGAGACGGCGCGTTGGAGAAGGCCCTGAAGATCCGCGTGCATCGGGCCAGCGCTTCCGCCAAGGCTGCGGTCGAGAAGGCGGGGGGGACGCTCGAGCTGCTTGCCGCCTAGGATGCTTCGCCTCCTGAGCGCATTGGTCAACGCATGGAACATTCCCGAACTTCGCAAAAAATTGCTCTTCACGCTCGCGATGATCGGCCTCTACGAGGTCGGGATCTTCATCCCGGTGCCCGGGGTCAATGGAGCGGAGCTCGGCCGGCTCTTCGACGAGCTCTCGCAGACGACCGGCGGGGGATTGCTCAACCTCCTGGATATGTTCACGGGGGGCGCGCTGTCCAACGCGACGGTCTTCGCCCTGGGGATCATGCCCTACATCAGCGCGAGCATCATCGTGGAGACCCTGCTGGCCAACGCCGTCCCGGCGCTCGAGAAGCTGCGCAAGGAGGGGATGAGCGGCTACCGCAAGCTGCACCAGTACTCGCGCTACGCGACGATCGTGCTGGCGGTGATCAACTCCTTCATGTACGCGTACGTGCTGGAGCGGGCGATCCCGGCGCAGTTCAACGTCCAGATCGTGCTCTTCCCGGGCTTAGGCTTCCGGCTGCTGACGGTGCTGACGATGACCGCGGGCATGGCCTGCATCATGTGGGTGGCCGAGCAGATCACCGAGCGGGGCATCGGCAACGGCATGAGCCTGGTGATGACCGCCTCCATCGTCGGGCGGATTCCGCTCGCCATCCGGGACGTCGGCCTGCGGCTGGGCCCTGGCGGGGACCAATCGCCGATGGCGCCGCTGATGCTGCTCTTCATGGGCGCCTTCCTGGTGGGGATCGTCATGATCGTGATCTTCGTCGAGCAGGGGCAGCGGCGCATCCCGGTGCAGTACGCCCGGCGGATGGTGGGCCGCAAGATCTACGGCGGCCAGAGCACGTACCTGCCGCTGAAGGTCAACAGCGGGGGCGTGCTGCCCATCATTTTCGCGGTGTCGCTGCTCTATTTCCCGATTCAGATCGCCACGTTCGTGCCGCAGCTGCGGGGGCTGACCGACTGGTTTTCCAGGACGTCGCTGGTCTTCAACGTCTTCTACGCGGCGCTGATCCTGTTCTTCACGTATTTCAGCACGGCGATCACGGCGCACCAGTTCCTGGACGCCGCCGACCAGATGAAGAAAGTCGGGGCGTTCATCCCCGGCATCCGTCCGGGCCAGCCCACGGTGGACTACCTGGACCAGGTGCTGACCCGCGTGACCTTCGTGGCGGCCATGTACCTAGTGGTCATTGCCATCCTGCCGGACGTGATCATGGCCTGGATGAAGATTCCGGCGCGGGTCGCCGGGTTCTTCGGCGGCACCAGCCTGCTCATCGTGGTGGGCGTGACGCTGGATACCATGAAGCAGATCGAATCGCATCTGCTCATGCGCCATTACGAGGGGTTCTTTAAGAGCGGGCGCCTGCGGGGGCGGCGTTAGGTGCGGCTCGTGCTTCTGGGCCCCCCGGGGGCCGGCAAAGGTTCTTTGGCAGCGGTGTGCGAGCAGCGATTGGGGTTGGCCCACCTCTCCCCGGGCGTCATCTTTCGTCAGGAGATGGCGCGGGGCAGCGCGCTCGGGCGGCGGGTGCAGCGCTACGTCTCGCAGGGCCTGCTGGTGCCGGATGCGCTGGTCGTGCAGGTGATGGCCGCGCGCCTGACCCCGGCTCGCTTGGCGGGGGGTTTCGCGCTGGACGGGTTTCCGCGCACGCAGGGGCAGGCCAAGGGCTTAGACCGGGTCCTGGCCAGGCGGTGCCAGCCGCTGGATGCGGCGGTCTACCTGGCCGCGCCGCAGTCGCTGCTGGTGCGGCGCCTCTCCGGACGGCGCGTGTGCCAGCGCTGCGGCGCCAATTATCACCTGCGGACGATGCGCCCGAAGCGCGCAGGGCGCTGCGACCGGTGCCGCGGCGCGCTGGTCACGCGCAAGGACGATGAGCCGGGCACGATCCGCAAGCGCCTGTCGGTGGACCGGGCGGCGGCGGCACCCCTGCTGCGGTACTACCGGCGGCGGCGGTTGCTGCACCTGGTCAATGGCGCGGGCAGCGTGAAGACGGTCTTCGGGCGCCTCACGAAGCTGCTGCGGCGGCGGGGGTGGTGGCGCGGCGGGGATGATTGAGCTGAAGACCGAGCGCGAGATCGCCCTGATGCGGCGGGCCGGCCAGGTGGTCGCGGGCCTGTTGGAGCATCTGTGCGGCCTGGCGCGCCCCGGCGTGACGACGAAGGCCTTGGACGAGGCGGCGCGCCTCTACATCCGAAGCCAGGAGGCGCTGCCGGCGTTCTTAGGCTATCGGGGGTACCCGGCGGCGATTTGCGTCTCGGTGAACGAAGAGGTTGTCCACGGGATCCCGGGCGAGCGGCGGATCAAGGACGGGGACCTGGTGAGCATTGACGCCGGAGCGGTCGTGGAAGGCTACTATGCGGACGCCGCCACGACGATCGGCGTGGGAACGCTCACGCCGCTGGCGCAGCGGCTGCAAGACGCGACGCGCCAGGCGCTGGCCGACGGCATCGGGCAGGCGGTGGTGGGCCGGCGGCTCTCGGACATCTCGCATGCGGTGCAGCAGCGGGTGGAGCGCGAAGGCTTCGGCGTGGTGCGGGATTTCGTCGGGCACGGCATCGGCCGCGCGATGCATGAGGAGCCGGCCATTCCGAATTTCGGGCCGCCGAATGCCGGACCGAGGCTGCGGCCGGGCATGGTGCTGGCCATCGAGCCGATGGTGACGGCCGGGCGCCACGAGGTGGAGGTGCTGGCGGATGGCTGGACCGCGGTCACCAAGGACCGGTCGCTGGCCGCGCACTTCGAGCACACCGTGGCCATCATGGAAACGGGGACGGACATCCTGACCCGGCGCCGGGGCGATGCCTAAAGAAGACCTCATCGAAGTGGAAGGCACGGTGCTCGAGGCGCTGCCCAATGCCATGTTCCGGATCGAGATCCAAGAGGGCCACAAGGTGCTTGCCCACCTGGGGGGCAAGCTGCGCAAGCACTACATCCGGATCCTCCCGGGGGATCGGGTCAAGCTGGAGCTGACGCCCTACGATCTGACGCGTGGGCGGATCACCTTCCGGCTGTAGAGACCACAGAGGCGCAAAGATGAAAGTGCGGGCGTCGGTCAGGCGGGTGTGCGCCAAGTGCAAGATCGTGCGGCGGCATGGCGTGGTGCGGGTGCTCTGCGCCAACCCGAAGCACAAGCAGCGACAAGGATAAGCATGCCGAGAATCTTGGGAGTGGACTTGCCGAAAGAGAAGCCGGTGGAGATCTCGCTGACCTACCTCTACGGGATCGGGCGGATTTCGGCGCGGCGGGTCATCGCGCTGGCGAACGTGGACCCGAAGAAACGGGCGCACCAGCTTAGCGATGAAGAGGTGTCGCGCTTAAGCCAGGCCATCCAGGCCAACTACAAGGTCGAGGGGGACCTGCGCCGTGACGTCGCCGGCAACATCAAGCGGCTGATGGATATCGGCTCCTACCGGGGCTCCCGGCATAAGAAGGGGCTGCCGGTGCGCGGCCAGCAAACCCGGACGAACGCGCGCAGCCGCAAGGGGCCTCGTCCCCGCGTCGGCGTGCGCAAGCGCGCCAGACCCGTGGGCGCGCCAACCGCCTAACGCGAAGGAGACCAGGGCAGGATGCCAATGGACGAGAAAGACACGCCCCCGCCTGCGGCCGGAGCTCTGCCGCCTCAAGCCGCCGCTGGAGCGCCTGAGGCCAAGGACGCCGGAAAGGAAGGCGCGCAGGCGGGCAAGCCCGCCCCCAAGACGAAGGCCAAGCGCCGGGTGCACAGCACCCAGGGCATCGCGCACGTGCTGGCGACCTTCAACAACACCATCGTGACCATCACCGACCGCCAGGGCAACGCCATCTCCTGGAGCACGGCGGGTGCCAGCGGCTTCCACGGCTCCAAGAAGTCCACGCCGTACGCCGCCCAGATTGCCGCCAGCAACGCGGCCAAGCGGGCGCTGGAAGCCGGCCTGAAGGAGGTCGAGGTCTTCGTCAAGGGCCCGGGCCAGGGCCGGGAGTCGGCGATTCGCTCGCTGCAGCAGGCGGGTCTGACCATCACCGCCATCAAAGATGTGACGCCGATTCCGCACAACGGCTGCCGGCCGCCGAAGCGCAGGCGCGTCTGATGGGTCGCTACACCGGGCCGTCGTGCCGGCTCTGCCGCCGGGAAGGGATGAAGCTCTTCCTCAAGGGCACCAAGTGCTCCTCGCCGAAGTGCCCGATCGAGAAGCGCGCGTTCCCGCCCGGGCAGCACGGGCAAATCCGCGTCAAGCTCTCCGACTACGGCATCCAGCTGCGCGAGAAGCAGAAGGTCAAGCGCATGTACGGGATGCTGGAGCGCCCGTTCCGGCGCTACTTTGGCATCGCCCAGAAGGCCAAGGGCGTCACCGGCCAGATGCTCATCGAGCTGCTGGAGTCTCGGCTGGACAATGTGCTGTATCGCATGGGGGTGGCGGGCTCACGGCGCGAGGGGCGCGCGATCGTGCGCCACCGCGGCATCACGGTCAACGGCAAGCTGGTGGACATTCCGTCGTTCACGGTCAGCGTGGGCGATGTCATCGAGCCGGCGCCTAAGCGGGAGCATCTGCGCCGCCGCATGAAGGAGAACCTGGAGCGCACGAAGGATCGGCCCGTGCCGGCGTGGCTGCAGGTGGATGCGCAGGCGCTGAAGGGCGTCATCGCGCGCGCGCCGCACAAGGACGATCTCGGCCTGGCGATTCAAGAACAGTTGATTGTTGAACTCTATTCCAAGTAGCGGTACGCAGAGGGGGAGGGACGCATGGGAACGCTCTGGCGCGATTTCGTCACCCCGAGCCGGTTGGTCTGTGACGAAGACACGTTAACCGACACGTATGGGAAGTTCATCGCCGAGCCCTTTGAGCGGGGCTACGGCGTGACC
>JACQRG010000051.1 GCA_016206565.1 Candidatus Omnitrophota bacterium
CCAGCTTCATCAACCTGACGATCCTCGAAGATATGTGCCTGGGCCACAAGGTGGCGGAAGTCATCGTGATCCTCGGCTCGGTGGATATCGTATTGGGGGAAGTAGATCGGTGAAAATTCCAAGCACCAAATCCCAAATCCCAAATAAATTCCAAGCACCAAATCCCAAACACCAAACGGCCAGTTTGGAATTTGTGATTTGGAGTTTGTTTGGAATTTGGTGCTTGGCGCTTGGTGCTTGCCGCGCGGGAACTCTCGCATGATTGGCAGCGGTGTCTTGCGCGGCATGGGGGTGACGTTCAAGACGTTTCTGGAAACGTACCCCTGGGGGCGAGTCCTGCTGCGCGTCGCGGGCGTCCCGGCGACCAACGGCTTGGTGACGATCCAGTACCCGGACGAGAAGCAGCAGCACCACGAGCGCTTCCGCTACTTCCCGTTCCTGATCTATGACAAGACGCCGGAGAACCTGCGCTGCGTGGCCTGCAAGATCTGCGAGCAGGAATGCCCGCCTGCCTGCATCCACATCGTCGGGCCGGCCAAGGACGAGCAGGGCCGGCCCCTGAAGGCCCACGGCCGCACGTACCCGGTGGAATTCGACATTGACACCTCGATCTGCATGTCGTGCCGCATCTGCGTGGATGTCTGCCCGTTCGACGCCATCTTCATGGACAACCAGTACGAGCTCTCGGCTCATGACCGCTACGGCTCGATGGTCTTCGACAAGGCCAAGCTGCTGAAGCCCGCCGAGTATTTCCAGCAGATCAAGCCGACCGAAGCCAAGACCGTGGACGCGCGGCTGGCCGCCAAGCAGAAAAAGGCTGATGGGCTCGCTTGACCAGCTCTTCGTCCACGCCAACGCCGCGCTGCTCAAGGCCGCCGATGCGCTGCTGCCGGAGGGGACCCTGCCGTGGGTGTCCATCCTGGTGCGCATCGGGGTCATCGCGGCCATCGCGCCCGCCATCATGATGTACCTCACGCTCTTCGAGCGCAAAGTCATCGCCCGGATGCAGAACCGCTTCGGGCCCACGCGGGTCGGCGCCTACGGGCTGCTGCAGCCGCTTTCCGACGGCCTGAAGATGCTGATTAAAGAAGACATCACCCCGCGCAGCGCGGACCACCTCGTGCACCTGCTCGCACCCATCGTGGCGGTCGTGCCGGCCATCCTGCTGTTCGCCGTCATGCCGTTTGGCCGCAACATGATTGCCGCGGACCTGAACGTGGGGCTGCTCTACGTGCTGGCGGTGGGCTCGATCAGCTCCTACGCCATCTTCATGGGCGGCTGGGCCTCGCGCAACAAGTTCTCCGTGCTCGGGGCGATGCGCAGCGTCGCGCAGATCGTCTCCTACGAAACGCCCTCGGTGCTCTCGGTCGTCGTGCTCATCATGGTGACCGGCACGATGTCGCTGGTGGGCATCGTGGAGGCGCAGCGGGACGTGTGGTTCGTCTTCACCCCGTGGGGCTTCGCGGCGGCCGTGATCTTCTTCCTGGGCGGCATCGCCGAGGTCAACCGCACCCCCTTCGACATGCCGGAGGCCGAGTCCGAGCTGGTGGGCGGCTTCCACACCGAGTACAGCGGCATGAAGTTCGCCCTGTGGTACATGGCCGAGTTCCTCGAAGCGTTCGCGGTGTGCGCCTTCACGACGACGCTCTTTTTGGGCGGCTGGCACGGGCCGGCGGTGCCGTTCTGGGTGCTCGCACTGCTGCTCGCGGCTATCTTCGCGACCGGCCGGCACCTGTGGC
Organism: Candidatus Omnitrophota bacterium; assembly: GCA_016206565.1. GTDB lineage: Bacteria > Omnitrophota > Gorgyraeia > Aquiviventales > Aquiviventaceae > JACQRG01. The sequence continues at coordinate 1,740 of JACQRG010000051.1, forward strand.
TCGCCGTGCGCCTGGCGGGTGCTGCGGCGATGCTGGGCGCCGCCGCCCTGTGGGGCGCGCAGCCCATCCCCTCCTGGATCTGGTTTCTGGCCAAGACCTACGCGCTGTTCTTCGTGCTGGTGTGGCTGCGCGGAACCTTTCCCCGCCTGCGGGTGGACCAGCTCATGGGGCTGGCGTGGAAGTTCCTGCTGCCGCTGGCCATGGCGAACATCCTGGCCGCCGGGTTCTGGGTCATGGTGCCGGGCGCGGCCGGCGCGGTGCTCAGCCTCGCGACCGTAGCCGGCAGCTGGTGGCTGCTGGTGCTGGCCAACCGGCCGGCGCCGATGGAACGCCGCACGTACGTCTTTGCCGACTGATGATGCCGCAGACCGATCACCCGCCGGTGGAATGGGAGCGCAAGCCCAAGACGATTGACGCCAACCTGGCCGACTACGGCGCGGCCGCCAAGACCTTCGACTGGAAAAGCGTCGAGCGCGAGTTCGACTGGTCCCGCACCGGCAAGGTCAACATCGTGCATGAAGCCGTTGACCGCCACGCGGCATCCCCGGCCCGCAAGCAGAAAGTGGCGCTGGCCTACACCGACTATGCCGGCCGCGAGGAGCGCTATACCTTCGAGGATTTGAAGCGCCTGACCAGCCGGTTCGCGCACATGCTCAAGCGCCTGGGGGTCAAGAAGGGCGACCGCGTCGGGGTGTTTTTGCCGCGCACGCCCGAGCTGTACATCGCCATCCTGGGTATTAACCGCATCGGCGCGATCCCGGTGCCGCTCTTCGAAGCCTTCATGGAGCAGGCGGTGCAGGATCGGCTCGGCGACAGCGAGGCCGTCGCGTGCATCACCTCTTCGGCGCTCAAGGCCCGCATCCCGCCGGCCAAGCTGCCCGCGCTTAAGCGCCTGATCCTGGTCGGCGCGCAGGGATCGCTTGCCGCCAACGAGGCGAGCTACGAAGCCGAGATGGCCACGGCGCAGGACTGGTTCGAGCCGCAGTGGCTGACCGTGGATGACCCGCTCATCATCCATTACACCTCCGGCTCCACCGGTAAGTCCAAGGGGGCGCTGCACCGCCAGTACGCGATGGTCGGGCATTACCAGACCGCGAAGTGGGCGCTGGACCTGCGCGACGAGGACGTCTACTGGTGCACGGCCGATCCGGGCTGGGTCACCGGCACCTCGTACGGCATCTACGGGCCGTGGACGCTGGGCGTCACCAGCGTCGTGATCGGCGGCCGGTTCGACCCGGAGCGCTGGTTCCAGACGATCCAGCAGTACCGGGTCACCATGTGGTACAGCGCGCCGACCGCCTACCGGATGCTCATGTCCGCCGGGGAGGCCATTCCGAAGAAATACGACCTCTCGAGCCTGCGCCACATCTGCAGCGTCGGCGAGCCGCTTAACCCCGAGGCGCTGAAGTGGGTCAAGAAGATCACCGGCTTAGCCCCCCACGAGACCTGGTGGATGACCGAGACCGGGATGCAGCTGATCTGCAACTACCGCAAGCACGATTTCAAGATCGGCTGCACCGGCAAGCCATTCCCCGGCACCTACGCGACCGTGGTGGACGACGCCGGCAAGGAGGTGCCGCCCGGGCAGCTGGGGCACCTGGTGGTCAAGCCCGGCTGGCCCTCGATGATGAAGGAGATCTGGCGCAACCCGGCCAAGTACCAGGAGTACTTCCGCATCCCCGGCTGGTACGTGAGCGGCGATACCGCGTATAAAGATGAGCGGGGCTACCTCTGGTACCAGGGGCGCGCCGACGACGTCATCAAGACGGCGGGGGAGCGGGTCGGGCCGTTCGAGGTGGA
>JACQRG010000052.1 GCA_016206565.1 Candidatus Omnitrophota bacterium
ACCTGGAGGAGGCCTACACGCCGGACAAGACGCTCGAGGCGCAGCAGATCTTCGGGACGACGGACGCGTCGCACCCCGGCGTGGCGCGGCTGCAGGCGACCGGCGAGGTGTGCCTCGGCGGGCGGCTCAGCGTGGTCAACCGGCCAAAGGCGACGACGTTCCTCCCGTACCGGCTCGATCCGCAGGACACGCGCCGGCTCTTCGCGGAGCGCGGCTGGCGGCGCATCGTCGCGTTCCAGACGCGCAACCCCATCCACCGCGCCCACGAGTACCTGCAGAAGTGCGCGCTCGAGATGTGCGACGGGCTGCTCCTCCACCCCATCGTCGGTGAGACGAAGGGCGACGACGTGCCGGCGGCCGTCCGGATGAAGAGCTACGAGGCGCTGCTGGCGGCCTACTACCCGACGGACCGCGTGATCCTCGCGGTCAATCCGGCCTCCATGCGCTACGCCGGGCCGCGCGAGGCCATCGTCCACGCGCTCATCCGCAAGAACTACGGCTGCACCCATTTCATCGTCGGGCGCGACCACGCCGGGGTGGGGAAGTTCTACGGCACCTACGACGCGCAGCGCATCTTCGACGACTTCGCGCCTGAGGAGATCGGCATTACCCCGCTGCGCTTCGAGAACTCCGCGTTCTGCACGGTCTGCGGCAGCATGGTGACCGCCAAGACCTGCCCGCACAGCCCCCAGCAGCACGTGGCCTTAAGCGGCACGAAGGTGCGCGAGCTGCTGCAAGCCGGCACCCCGCCGCCGCCCGAGGTCTCGCGGCCCGAGGTCGCCGCCGTGCTCATTGAAGCCATGAGGAAAGCCGTTGAGCCGGTTTAGCCGGTTAGGCCCAACCGCATACGATGCAGGTTGAGCTCAAGCACGTGTTCAAAACGTTTCGCCATAACGGCTCCGCCGTCGAGGCGCTGCACGATATTAACCTGACGGTGGCTGATGGGGAGTTCGTGTGTCTGCTGGGCCCCTCCGGGTGCGGCAAGAGCACGGTCATCCACCTGGTCGCCGGGCTGGACCGGCCGACGGCCGGGGAGGTACTCGTGGGCGGCCGGCCGGTCGCCGGTCCTGACCCGAGCCGCACCGTGGTCTTTCAGGACGCCGCCCTGTTTCCCTGGTTGACCGTGCTGGGCAATGTGGAGTTCGGCCTGCGGATGACCGGCGTCGCGCCCTCCCAGCGGCGCGCTCGCGCCATGGAGTACCTGCGGCTGGTGCACCTCTCGAAGTTCATCCACGCGTATCCGCACCAGCTCTCCGGCGGCATGAAGCAGCGGGTCGCGCTCGCCCGGGCGCTGGCGCTGCAGCCAGGCATCCTGCTGCTGGATGAGCCGTTCGCCGCGCTGGACGCCCAGACGCGGGCGGTGCTCCAGAACGAACTGTTGGAAATCTGGGAGCTGGCGAGGCCCACGATCTTGTTCGTCACGCACAACGTGCGCGAGGCGACCGGGCTGGCGGACCGGGTGTATGTCATCTCCTCGCGGCCAGGGCACATCCGGGACGTGCAAGCCGTGGCCGTCCCGCGCCCGCGGCACGCCGAGGACAAGGCGCTGCTCGCCCTGCAGCATAACATCCTCGGCCTGCTCGGCGATGAGGTCGAAAAGGTGCTGCGGGAAGAGCTGGGCGAAACCGTGCACTTCCCGGAGGCCCAGCACGCGGTGCCGCCCGAGCAGTCGCGCGGGATGCACATTTGATGCGCAGGCTCCTAAAGCCGATCCAAGCGGTCGCGCTGCTCTACCTGCTCTGGCAGGTGACGTCCTGGCTGTTTCCGGCCTGGCCAGGTCCCTCCAGGGTCCTGGAGATCCTCTGGGCGCAGCTGCAGGACCCGGGATTCCAGACGGCGCTGTGGGGCAGCGCGAGGCGGATGGCCATCGGGTACACCGCGGTCGTCATCGTCGGGATCGGGTTCGGCTTGCTCATCGGCCGGTTGCCGCTGCTTGATCAAATCACCGGCAGCCTTGCCGTGGCACTCCACGCCATCCCCGGCGCGGCGTGGGTGCCGCTGGCCATCCTCTGGTTCGGCATGACCGAGCGGGCGGTGCTGTTTACCATCTTGCTTGGGGCCTCCGGCATCGTCATGGTCAGCACGGACACCGGCATCCGCGAGGTGCCGCCGCTGGTCCGCCGCGCGGCCCAGACGCTGGGCGCGCGGGGCGTAAAGTATTTCTGGTTCGTCGTGGTGCCGGCGGCGATCCCGAAGATGGTGGACGGGCTGCGGCTGGCCTGGGCCTTCGGCTGGCGCGCGCTGATGGCCGGCGAGCTACTGACGTCGGTCAGCGGCCTGGGCCAGCGGCTCAATCAGGTGGCCAAGGCGCAGCAGCTTGACGCCTTGCTGGCGTTGATGCTGCTCCTTGCGATGGTTGGCGTGGTGGTAGACGGGCTGGTCTTCAAGCGGCTGGAGCAGGCGGTGCGCGTGCGCTGGGGATTGCTTTGATGCTGCGGCTGCCCAAGGTAATGGCCGAGGAGATCATCGCCCACTGTCAGGCGAGGTATCCTAAGGAGGCCTGTGGGCTGTTGGCAGGCGCCGAAGGGCGCGTGGCGCAGGTGTATCCCATGACGAACGTGGAGGACAGCCCGATCGGCTACGCGATGGACCCGAAGGAGCAATTGCGCGTGGAGAAGCAGATGCGCGCCAACGGCCAGCGGATGGTGGGCATCTACCATTCGCACACCGCCAGCGAGGCGTCTCCCTCATCGGTGGACGTGCGCCTGGCGATCTCGCCGGAGTTCTCCTATGTGCTGGTGTCGCTGCAGGACCGGCAGCAGCCGGTCCTGAAGAGCTACCGGATTGACGGGACCACCGTGATCCCAGAGGAAGTGTTTCAGGTACAATGAGCGGGAATCATACGGCGACGGTGGACGTGCGCGACATGCTCTGCGCCCAGGCGCTGGCGGTGGTTTCCGCTGCGGCCGCGCGCCTGGCCGACGGGGCCTCCCTGGATGTCCGGTACAACCAGGACGACGTGAAGCAGGACCTGCTCGTGTGGGCCCGCACACAGG
>JACQRG010000050.1 GCA_016206565.1 Candidatus Omnitrophota bacterium
GGCCGCCGTGGCCCTGGGCCGCCGGCACCGGGTTGAGCTGCCCATCATCGAGCAGGTCCATGCCGTTCTCTTCCGCCGCCGGCCGCCCCGCCAGGCCCTGCGCGCCCTGATGCTGCGCAGCGGCAAGGCCGAGCATTGACAGCCTGTAGCGGCCCTGCTAGGCTGAGGTTTCTTCAAGACTCGGGGCGTAGCGTAGTTTGGTAGCGCGCCTGCGCAGGAGCGAAGCGACGGAGTCCCGCCCTGCCGGCGGGAAATGGGGTTTCCCGCAGCGCCGCCATCATCGGGGCGTAGCGTAGTTTGGTAGCGCGCCTGAATGGGGTTCAGGAGGTCGAGAGTTCAAATCTCTCCGCCCCGACCAGCTTAAACCGGCGCTGCGGGATCACAACGATGAGCCAGCAGATCACGATCGGGTTAATCGGGTTCGGCACCGTCGGGTCCGGTGTGGCCAGAACCCTGCTCGAGAAGGGCCGTCTGCTCGAGCAGCGGGTCGGCGCGCGCCTGGTGCTCAAGCGCGTCTGCGACCGGGACTTCCGCCGCTCACGCGGCGTGCGGCTGCCGCCCGGCCTGGCCACCACCTCCGTCGCGGCCGTGCTGGACGACCCCGAAATCCAGATCGTCGTCGAGCTCATCGGCGGCGTTGAGCCGGCGCGCAGCCTCATCCTCCAGGCCCTGCGCAAGGGCAAGCATGTCGTGACCGCCAACAAAGCGCTGCTGGCCCGCCATGGGCGGGAGCTCTTCGCCGCGGCCGCCAAGCACGACGTGGACCTGTACTTCGAGGCCTCGGTCGGCGGCGGCATCCCCATCATCAAGGCCCTGCGCGAGGGGCTCATCGCCAACGAGCTGGACGCCATCCTGGGCATCGTCAACGGCACCTCGAACTACATCCTCACCCGGATGCGCGACAAGGGCTTAAGCTTCCACGAGGCCCTGCACGAGGCCCGGCGGCACGGCTATGCCGAGCGCAACCCGACGCTGGACGTCGAGGGCCATGACGCGGCCCACAAGCTGGCCATCCTCACGCTGCTGGGCTTCGGCGTGCACGTGGAGCAGTCGCAGATCCACATCGAGGGCATCAGCAAGGTGTCCCAGGCCGACATCCAGTACGCGGACGAGCTGGGCTACTGCATCAAGCCGCTGGCCATCGTCAAGCAGGCGGACCACGAGCTGGAGGTGCGCGTCCACCCGACGCTGCTCGAGAAGAGCCACTTGCTGGCCAACGTCAACGGCGTCTACAACGGCATCTACGTCCACGGCGACCTGGTCGGGGCCTCGCTCTTCTACGGCCGCGGGGCGGGGCAGAACCCCACCGCCAGCGCGGTCGTCTCGGATATCGCCGAGCTGGCCCGCAACATCATCAGCGGCATCGGCCCGCGCCTGCGGCTGGACCGGCCCCACAGCCCCCGCGTCGCGCGGCTGCGGCGCATGGGGGACATCGAGACCCGCTACTACATGCGCTTCCTGGTCAAGGACCGCCCCGGCGTGCTGGCGCGCATCGCGGGCATCCTGGGTCGGCACCACATCTCCATCGCCAGCGTCCACCAGAAGGAGCGCAAGGCCGCGCGCGCGGTGCCGGTCGTGATGATGACGCACGAGGCGAAGGAGTCGAACGTGCGCGAGGCGCTCGCCCAGATTGACCGCTTAGGGATGGTCCGGCGCCCGACCGTCGCCATCCGCACCGAAGCGCCGCGCGTGCGCTGATGACGTGGCCGGGGATCATCGAGCGCTACCGCGCCCACCTGCCGGTCACGCGCAAGACCCCGGTCGTCACCCTGCTGGAGGGCAACACGCCGCTCCTGCACAGCCCGGCCTTAAGCGAGCGGGCCGGCCGCGGCATTGCGGTCTACCTCAAGTGCGAGGGCCTGAACCCCACCGGCTCGTTCAAAGACCGGGGGATGACGCTGGCCATCTCCAAGGCGGTGGAGGCCGGATCGGTGGCGGTGCTGTGCGCCTCCACCGGCAACACCTCGGCCTCGGCCAGCGCCTACGCCGCCCGGGCCGGCCTGCGCTCGATCGTGCTGATCCCCAGCGGGGCCATCGCCCTGGGCAAGCTCTCGCAGGCGCTCATCCACAACGCCAGCGTGGCTGCGGTGGACGCCAACTTCGACGCCTGCCTGGCCATCGCCCGCTCGATGGCGCAGCAGCACCGCGTCACGCTGGTCAACTCAGTCAACCCGCACCGCATCGAAGGCCAGAAGACGTGCGCGTTCGAGATCTGCGACGTCCTGGGCCGGGCCCCGGACCTGCACCTCACGCCGGTGGGCAACGCCGGCAACATCACCGCGCAGTGGAAGGGTTACACCGAGTACTTCCGGCTGCGCAAGATCAGCCGCCTGCCGGTCATGCTCGGATTCCAGGCGCAGGGGGCCGCGCCGCTGGTGCTGGGCAGGATCATCAAGCAGCCGCATACGGTCGCCACGGCCATCCGCATCGGCAACCCGGCCAGCTGGCAGGGCGCGGTCACCGCGGCGGCCCAGTCCCATGGCGGCATCCGTGCCGTGACCGACCGCGAGATCCTCCACGCCTACCGGCTGCTGGCCCGGGAGGACGGCGTATTTGCGGAGCCGGCCTCGGCCGCATCGGTGGCCGGCCTGCTCAAGCTTGCCGGCCAGGGGTTCTTCAAGCGCGTGAAGCGTCCCGCGGGCCGGCCCCTTACGATCGTCTGCATCCTCACCGGCCACGGGTTGAAAGACCCGGAGCGCGCGGTCAAGAGCGTGCGCGCACCCGCGTTGTTGGCTCCCTCGATCTCCGCCATCTGCAAGGCCGTCGGGCTCCGCTGAAGACCGGCAGCCCTCTGAAGCCTTCTCAAGCCTTCTCTTTTCGAGGTATAATACCCGTCTCGCATGAAATATATCGTCCTGCGGTGCGAAGACCGCGCGCCCGCCGCGGCCGGCCGGCCGGCTCTCCTTGCAGGGGCAAAAACCGCGCATCTTCGCCACCTCGCCCAAGCCGGCGCCGCCGGGGTGCTTCGCCTCGCCGTCCCGCTCGACCGGCAGACGCGCCTTCGGTTGCATCACGCGCTGCTGGGCCTGGGTGCCGGCGGCGCGCGCGCCGAAGCCGGCGCGTGTTGCGCGGCGGCCATCGGCGTGCAGCTGGTGGCCGGTGAGACCCTGTGGTGCTGCGACCTGGTCGCGCAGCGCGACGGTGTGGTTGTGGACGCGGAGGGCGGCCGCATCCCGACGGCGCAGAGCCGCATGCTCATCGAAGCGCTCAACGACGCGCTCTCATCGGAGACGCGCCGGTGGATCGTCGGGGAAGGCGCGTGCCACCTCTTCGCCGTGCGCGACGAGGCGCTGGCGGCCGAGGCCGCCTCGCCGGTGCCGGCACCGGAGCAGCTGCTCGGGCGGCCCTGGCGGCGCAGCGTGCCCAAGGGAGCCCTGGGCGAGGCGCTCGTCTCGCTGCTGGAGCAGGCGGGCGCGGTGCTGGAGGGCCACCCGGTCAACCGGGTCCGCGTGGACCTGGGGGAGAACCCCGCGAACCTCTGCTGGCTCTGGGGCGGGACGAACGGCGGCGGTCCCGCCGCGCCGGCGGCGCGCCCGATCAGCGCCGCGGCGCTGTCCAATGATTTTCTGGTCCGCGGATTGACGCGCTCCACCGGCCTGCCGTGCCACCCGGGCCTGCGCTCGCTGGATGAGCGGGCCTTCACCCAGCTGTTGGACGCGATCCTGAAAACCGCCGCCAAGCACGACCTGGTCTACGCGCATGTGGTCGTGGAGCGGCCCGAGCCGGTGGACCGGCTCTGCGCCATGGAGCGCTGGGACCAGCAGGTGCTGCAGCCGTTGAGCGAGCAGCTGGCCGCGCTCGGCCCGCACCGCCTGCTGTGCATCATTGATGGCGCGCCGCAGGAGCCGCTGGCGTGGGTGGCCATCGGCACCGGCGTGCCCCAGCGGCCGTCGGCCTCGCTGGAGCCGGGTGCCTTGGCCGAAACCGGGCTGGCGTTCCAGGATGGGGACGCGCTCTTTTCCTGGCTGACCACGGAGCACGCATGAGCCGGCGCGGACTGATCGTCCAGAAATTCGGCGGCAGCTCGGTCGCCAACCCGGAGCGCATCAAGCGGGTGGCGGAGCGGGTCATCGCGACCAAGCGCCGCGGCAACGACGTGGTCGTCGTGGTCTCGGCGCTGGGCGACACCACGGACGCGCTCATTGACCTGGCCTCGCAGATCACCCAGCAGCCGTCCGAGCGCGAGCTGGACATGCTCATGGCCACCGGCGAGCAGGTCTCGGTCGCGCTGCTGGCCATGGCCATCCACGAGCTGGGCGAGGACGCGGTGTCGTTCACCGGCGCGCAGGTGGGCATCCTGACCGACGGCACGCACACCAAGGCCCGGCTGGTGGACATCAACGTCAACCGGGTCGTCCAGGAGCTGGCCAAGGGGCGCATCGTGATCATCGCCGGCTTCCAGGGCGTGAACCTGAACCAGGACATCACCACGCTGGGCCGCGGCGGCTCGGACTTAACCGCCGTGGCGCTGGCCAAGGCGCTGAAGGCCGATGAGTGCGAGATCTTCACGGACGTCGAGGGCATCTTCACCGCGGACCCGCGGCTAGTGCCCCAGGCCCGCAAGCTCGACGCCATCAGCTATGACGAGATGCTCGAGCTCGCCTCGCTGGGTGCCCAGGTCATGCAGGCGCGCTCGATCTTCGTCGCCAAGCGCTTCGGCGTCCCCATCCATGTGCGCTCGAGCTTTTCACCCCGGGAGGGCACGATGATCCAGGAGACCAGCAAGGCCATGGAGGACATGGTCGTCAGCGGCGTCAGCCTGCAGAAGGACGAGGCCAAGGTGACCGTCCGCGACGTGCCGGACAAGCCCGGCATGGCCGCCCAGCTCTTCCGCGAGCTGGCCGAGCACCATGTCAACGTGGACATGATCGTCCAGAACGTCAGCCGCGAGGGCTCGACGGACCTCTCGTTCACGGTCATCAAGGGCGACCTGCCGGCCACCCTGCGGGTGGCCCGGTCGGTGTCGCACCGCATCGGCGCCGGGGAAGTGACGACCGACGAGGGGGTCGCCAAGCTCTCGATCGTAGGCATCGGCATGCGCAGCCACTCGGGCGTGGCGGCGCGCATGTTCGAGGCGATGGCGCGCGAGCGCATCAACATCGAGATGATCTCCACCTCGGAGATCAAGATCTCGGTGATCGTGCGCAAGCAGCACGCCGAGCGGGCGGTGCGGGTCATCCACAAGGCGTTCGGGCTGGAGAAATCCAGGCGGAGGTAGCGCGTGAACAGCGTCGAACTCTACGACACCACGTTGCGGGATGGGGCGCAGACCGAGGGGATCTCCTACTCGGTGACGGACAAGCTGCGCATCGCGGAGCGGCTCGGTGCCTTGGGCGTGGCCTACATCGAGGGCGGCTGGCCCGGCTCCAACCCGAAGGACGCGGAGTTGTTCCGACGCGCCAAGGCGCTGCGCCTGGGCCGCTCCACGCTGGTGGCCTTCGGCAGCACCGCCCGGGCCGGCCACGTGGCCAAGGACCCGAACCTGCGCGCGCTCCTGAAGGCCGGCACGCCCGTCGTCACCATCTTCGGCAAGACCTGGGACCTGCACGTCACCGAGGTGCTCAAGATCTCCCTGGAGGAGAACCTCAAGGTCATCGAGCAGTCGGTCGCGTTCCTCAAGCGCCGCGGCCGGACCGTGTTCTACGACGCCGAGCACTACTTCGACGGCTACAAGGCCAACAGCGACTACGCGCTCAAGACGCTCTCCGCGGCCGTGGCCGGCGGGGCCGAGGCCGTCATCTTCTGCGACACCAACGGCGGCAGCCTGCCCGCCGAGATCCGCGACTGCATCCAGGCCGCCAAGGCGCACCTGCGGCTGCCTGAGCTGGGCATCCACGCGCACAACGACTCGGACCTGGCGGTGGCCAACAGCCTGGCCGCGGTGCAGGCCGGCTGCCGGCAGGTGCAGGGCACCATCAACGGCTACGGCGAGCGGTGCGGCAACGCCAACCTGGTCTCCCTCGCCGCGGTGCTGGAGCTCAAGCTGGGCGTGCGCTGCCTGCCGCCGGGCAAGCTCAAGGAGCTGGCCGAGACCTCGCACTTCGTCGCCGAGGTCAGCAACATGTCCCAGCACCCGAGCCAGCCGTTCGTGGGCGCGAGGGCCTTCGCGCACAAGGGCGGGGTGCACGTCAACGCAGTCATGAAGAACCCCAGGACCTACGAGCACATTGACCCGGCCGCGGTGGGCAACCAGCGCAAGATCCTGGTCTCGGAGCTCTCCGGCCGCTCCTCGCTGGTGCTCAAGGCCAAGCAGTACGACCTGGGGCTGGCCAAGGAGACGCCCGAGGCCAAGCGGCTGCTCAAGCTGCTGCAGCGGATGGAGCATGAGGGCTACCACTTCGAGGCGGCCGAGGGCTCCTTCGAGCTGCTGCTCAAGCGGCACCTGAAGCGCTACAAGCCGTTCTTCACGCTGGAGGGCTTCCGCGTCATCATGGAGAGGCGCGGCAAGCACATCGGCTCGGAGGCCAGCGTCAAGGTCAAGGTGGACGGCACCCCGGAGCAAACCGCTGCGGAAGGCGACGGTCCTGTCAACGCGCTGGACAACGCCATCCGCAAGGCGCTCAAGCCATTCTACCCGACGCTCGCCCGCATGCACCTGACCGATTTCAAGGTGCGCGTGCTCGACGAGAAGGCCGGCACCGCGGCCAAGGTGCGCGTCATCATCCAGTCCCAGGACGAGCATGACTCTTGGGGCACGGTCGGCGTGTCCGAGAACATCATCGAGGCGAGCTGGCAGGCGCTGGCGGACTCGATTGAGTACAAGCTCCTCAAAGACCAAACGAACCACACGCCAGCAACAAGCAACAAGCGACAAGCAACAAGGAAGGCCCGTGCCCTGCGCCGTTGACCGCCTGTGTTGCATGTTGCTTGTCGCCTGTTGCTAACGCATGACTGAACTCCCTCCTCAATACGATCCCGCGACAGTTGAGGAACCCCGCTACCAGTGGTGGGAGGCTCAAGGCCTGTTTTGCGCCGAGGCCGAGCCCAACCGCAAGCCCTACACCATCGTCATCCCGCCGCCCAACATCACCGGCATCCTGCACATGGGCCACGCGCTCAACAACACCATCCAGGACATCCTGATCCGGACCAAGCGCATGCAGGGCTTCAACGCGCTGTGGGTGCCGGGCACCGACCACGCC
>JACQRG010000054.1 GCA_016206565.1 Candidatus Omnitrophota bacterium
AGCGACTGCGCGGAGGTCAGCAGCAGCTCCTCGGCCTGGCGCGCATCCAGCGGCATCGGATGCAAGTGCTGGCCGGAGATGGCGTAGACCAGCGGCAGCATGCCCACGAGCAGCGTCCACTGATTCACCTTGGAGGAGATGAGCGTGCCCAGCCCGGCCGTCGGGTTGTTGCGGACGGCGAAGAGGATGGCCACGATGAACTCCGGCGACTCCGAGGCCAGGGGGGCCAGCCACTGGATGAGGAGAAACTCCTCGATGCCCAGCGCTCGCGCATGGTGCAGCAGGCCGTTGGCGAACGGCTCCGCGGCCAGGAAGATCGCGATCGCCGGCACCACGAAGAGCGCCACGGTGGCCGCCCGACGCCAGGCTCTGGGCAGCAGGGCGATCTGCTCCGCCGGGCCGGCTAAGCCCGGCTGCTGGGCATGGCCGCCGCGCCCCGCCTTCACGATGTACCACGCAAAGAGACTCAGGAAGATCGCGGTGTCCCAGAGCGAGAGGGTGCGCTTCAAGGGCAGGAGAAACGCATACACCGTGGCCGCCAGGAGGGTGAAGAGCTCCAGGCGCTGCTGCGGCTTGACGTGGATGACGCGCTTGCGGGAAATGACCCAGTAGGCGAAGAGCACGGCCGACCAGCCCATGCCGATGAGCAGCCGGTTCGCACCCGTCATGTTGGCGGCGGCGAAGCTCACGTAGGCCGGCTCCTTCGCCGCCTTCCACGCCAGGTACATGTCCACCGCGTACTCCGGCAGGACTGCGACCAGCGCCAGGAAGGCCAGGGCGAGCGCTTGCGAGATTTCCAATTGCGCCAGCTCGGCGGCCCAGGAGAGCAGCGTGGCCGCGCCGAAGATCGCCAGGCCCGGCAGGAGCGTTTCCCACACCGGCCCCAGCGGCACGCGCAGGATGCCGTGCAGGACGACCCACTGCAGGGTTAGCGCCAGCACGATGAGGAGCTGGCTGTGGAATTTGAAGCGGACGGGGGCGGGGGTCACGAGGGGGGTGTCAGCCGCCGACGACGTCGCCGACCACCGGCTCGACTTTCACGCCCTTCTTTTCCAGGAAGCTGATGGCGCGCTTGAGGGCGTCTTCCGGCCCCTCCAGCTCGAGCGTGACCTCGCCGACGCTCTCGGTCACCTTGGCGCGCCGGATATTCGGGATGACGTCGTGCTCCTTGGCCATCATGTAGATGACCGGCTCCTTGATCAGGTGCTGGGGGAAAATCAGCGTCACTTGCTTCCTAGCCATGAATCCTCCTCGTGGTTTCAGACTTCAGACGTCAGACCTCAGACTGCAGCGGCTGCATGCACGATTCTCCTGATGTCTGAAGTCTGGACGTGGTCTCCGCAGACGGCGCACTGAGGATCGCGGCGCACCGGCACCTCGCGCCATCCGCTGGCGATCCCGTCGAACGTCAGCAGCCGGTCGGCCAGCGGCGTCCCGAACCCGCCCAAGAGCTTGAGCGCCTCATGCGCCATGAGGGCGCCGATCAGCCCGGTGACCGAGCCGAGCACGCCCTCGGCCTGGCAGCTCGGCAGCTCGCCGGCCTGGGGCGGCTCGGGAAACACGCAGCGCAGGCACGCACTGCGCCGCGGCAGGATGGTCAGGACCTGGCCCTGCAACCGGATCGCCGCCCCGTGCACCAGGGGCTTGCCCAGCAGGACGCAGGCATCGTTGGCCAGGTAGCGGGTGGGCATATTGTCAGAGCCGTCTAGCACCAGGTCATACGATTCGAGGACGCGCAGCGCGTTGCTTGCCTCGAGCCGCTCGCGCAGCGCGACGACCTCGATGGCCGGATTGAGCGCGCGCAGCCTGGCCTGCGCCGAATCCACTTTCGAGCGCCCGATCGCCTGGGTATCATGCAGCACCTGGCGGTGCAGGTTGCCGGCCTCCACCGGCTCAGAATCAAGCAGCCCGAGCCGGCCCACGCCGGCGGCCGCCAGGTAGAGCGCGGCCGGGCTGCCGAGCCCGCCCATGCCGATGAGCAGCGCCGAGGCGCGCAGCAAGCGCTCCTGCCCGCGCACCCCGAATTCCGGCAGCAAGAGCTGCCGGCCGTATCGTCTGACCTGATCCTGGGAAAGGCCCATCTCTCCTGAGTTCTCAGCTAGCTCCGCCGGCGATCGCCGGGATGATGGAGACCTCGTCGCCGTCCTTGATGGCGGTCTGGTCTCCTTGCATGAACCGGATGTCCTCTTCGTTCACGAAGACGTTGACGAAGCGGCGCAGCTTGCCGGTCTCATCGCAGATGCGCTCCTTCACGCCGGGGTGCCGTCGCTCCAGGTCGCCCAGCAGCTCCGCGACGGTCTTGCCATCGCACTGCACCTCGCCCTGGCCGTTGGTCAGGCGCTGCAGGGGGGTGGGAATTCGTACGGTGATCGCCATAATGGTGCCCTCCCTACCGTTTCCTCGCTGGTGCTCCGCCAATCTGCTCCCCCAATTCGGCTTCGAACGACGCCAGCGTCGGCTTGATGCGCACCGGCGCTCCCAGGCGCTGCATCACCGGCTCCTGGGTCTTCAGGCCGTTGCCCGTGATGCAGACGACGATGGACTCCTTGCGGGGGATTCTCCCCTGCTCGATGAGCTTCTTCGCCGCCGCCAGGGTCACACCGCCGGCGGTCTCGGTGAAGATGCCTTCGGTCTGGGCCAGCAGCTTCATCGCCTCGATGATCTCCTCGTCGGTGGCCGACTCGCCCCAGCCCCCGGAGTCCAGCGCAGCCTGGGTCGCGAAGTAGCCGTCGGCCGGGTTGCCGATGGCCAGCGACTTCGCGATGGTGTTCGGCTTGACCGGCTTGACGATGTCCGCGCGCTCCTTGATGGTGGTGACGATCGGCGCGCAGCCGGCGGCTTGCGCCGCGTAGAGCTTGGGGTGCGCCTCGGGCAGCAGCCCGATCTTCACGAATTCCTTGATGGCCTTGCCGATCTTCGTGATGAGCGACCCCCCGGCGCATGGCACCACGATGTGCTCGGGGGAGCGCCAGCCCAGCTGCTCGACGATCTCGTACCCGTACGTCTTGGAGCCCTCGGCGTAGTAGGGCCGGATGTTGATGTTGACGAACGCCCACGGGTATTTCGCGCCGATCTCGGCGCAGAGCCGGTTGACCTCGTCGTAGTTGCCCTCGACGGCGACCAGCGTGGGGCGATAGATCAGCGACCCGATGATCTTGCCGATCTCCAAATCCGCGGGGATGAAAATATAGCGCTCCAGGCCGGCGCGGGCCCCCAGGGCGGCCACCGAGTTGGCCAGGTTGCCGGTCGAGGCGCAGGCCACCGTGTCGAACCCGAACTCCTTGGCCCGGGTCAGGGCGACCGAGACGACCCGGTCCTTGAAGGAGAGCGTCGGGTGGGACACCGAGTCATCCTTGATGTAGAGCTCTTCCACACCGAGCGCTTCGGCCAGCCGCTCGGCGCGGAAGAAGGGGGTGAAGCCGGAGGCGAAGCCGACCGTCGGATCGCCCTCGATGGGCAGCAGCTCGCGGTAGCGCCACAGCGATTTGGGCCGGCTCGCCAGCGCCGCCTTGGTCAGCGACCGGCGCACCGCGTCATAGTCATAGTCCACTTCCAGGCTGCCGAAGCAGTACTCGCAGACGAAGACGACCTCTTTAGGATAGAGGCGCCCGCATTCTCGACACTTCAGTCCGAGGACATAGCTCATCAGGAAAGCAGCGCTCTCTTTCGCACCAACAGTCGGACGCCCTCTTTGACCGGTTCGCTTGCCACAATCTCATGCCCCTCCGCGCGCAGGGCGAAGGGGATGCTGTTGAGCGCCTGCCCCTCGTCGAGGTGCAGCTCCAGGATCTGGTCTTCCGACATCCCCTGCAGCGCGGCCTTGGCCTGGTGGTAGCC
>JACQRG010000055.1 GCA_016206565.1 Candidatus Omnitrophota bacterium
CTGCGTGAGCAGCGGCGCTACCAGCGCACGCTGCAGCTCGCCGCGCGGGGCATGACCCAGGTGCGCAATGTCGGCCGGCTGGCCTCCCTGATCACGCGGCTGGTCAGCCGCACGGTGCCCGTTACGCATGCCACGCTGCTGCTCTGGGATGCCACCCACCGGCGCTACGCGCTGCGCGCCAGCCATGGCCCAAAGCGCACCGCGCTGCAGTCGCGCTATGCGCTGGAGCCGGACCACTCGCTCATCCAGTGGCTGCTGGGCCAGCGGCGCATCCTGACGGAGGAGGAGCTCACCGAACACTCAGACCCCGCCATCCGCGAGCAGATGGCTAACCTGGGCGCCGCGCTGATCATCCCCGGCCTGATTGAGCACCGGTTAATCGGCCTGCTCGCCCTGGGGCCGAAGCGCTCGGGCGCGGGCTACTCCTCGGATGACCTGCACGCCTTCGGCACCCTGGCCCACGAGGCCGCCATCGCGCTGGAGAACGCCGGCTCCTACGAGGAGCTCGTCAAGGTCAACGAGCAGCTCAAGGCGGCCTCGGAGCGGCTGGCACTACAGGAGCGGCTGGCCGCGGCCGGCCAGTTCGCCGCCGGCATGGCGCATGAAATCAAAAATCCCCTCTCCGCCATCAAGACCTTCGCCCAGTACCTGCCGGAGAAGTATCAGGACCGGGCGTTCCGGGACAAGTTCTTCCGCATCGTCCAGTCGGAGATTGACCGCATTGACACCATCGTGCGGGAGCTCTCCGACTTCGCCAAGCCGGCGCCCCTGCACCTGGTCCCCGTACATCTTTCACAGCTCGCGGATGACGCGCTGACGATGCTCTCCAGCCAGTGCCTGAAGCAGGGCGTGGAGGTGCGCAAGGCCTTTGGAGAAAACGGTGCTACCATCCAGGCGGACGCCGGGCAGCTCAAGCAGGTGGTGTACAACCTGCTGCTCAACGGCCTGGAGGCGATGGAGCGCGGCGGGCGGCTTGAGGTGAGCACCCAGCTTCACAACGGCTACCTCGTCCTGCGCGTTGCCGACACCGGCTGCGGGATTTCTGAAGAGCAGCAGAAATCTGTCTGGGATCCCTTCTTCACGACCAAGGAGCGCGGCATGGGCCTTGGCCTGGCCATCGTGAAGGGCATCATCGAGCGCCATGGCGGCCAGATCAGCCTCTCCAGCCTAGCCGGCCAGGGAACCTCCATCGAAATTCGCCTACCTCGCTCGGCCTAGCGACTCCTCTGAAAGCTTCGGTTGACTTCCTGTCAGCTTGTTATATAATAACCAACACTAACGAATAATATTTATTAGTCCAACGAGGTGTCAGGAGCATGGAAACTGACATTTTGACTGTCCGCGACCTGCAAAGCTACCTGAAACTGCCCAGGCCGACCATCTACGCGATGGCGCAGAACGGCCGGATTCCGGCGGCTAAGATCGGCAAGCACTGGCGCTTCCGCCGGGCTGAGATTGATGAATGGCTCAAGGCCCAGCAGTGGAACCGCCCGCTGCAGCACCGCAACCGCAAGCCAAAGGCTGACAATGCCATCCAGTAACCGCGTCGCCATCACCGGGTTAGGGGTTATCTCCGCCATCGGGGCAGGCAAGGAGGCCTTTTGGGAGGGCCTTCGCACCGGCCGCTGCGGGATTAAGCGGGTGACCAGCTTCGACCCCACGCCCTATCCGACCCAGTTCGCGGCGCAGCTTAACGGCTTCGACTTCGGCGCCTACATTGATCCGAAATGGTCTCGGCGCATGGACTTAACCTCCCAGCTGGCGGTCTCGGCGGCCAAGATGGCGGTCAAGGACTCCGGGCTGAACTTGGATCAGCAGGACCGGGAGCGCATCGGGGTGGTGGTCGGCACGGCCATGGCCGGGCATAAGTTCATGCTCGAGCAGCACGACGTGTTCAAGGAGAAGGGCCAGATGCGCATCAATCCCTTCACCGCGCTGACCGTCTTTCCTGACGCGCCGGCCGGCTTCATCTCCATTGAGCTGGGGCTGCAGGGGCCGAGTTTTTCCATGGCGACGGCCTGCTCTTCGGCGCTGGATGCGGTGGGCTACGCGTTTAACGCCATCCGCAAGCGCGAGCTCGACGCCATCCTGATGGGCGGAGCGGAGGTCACCGTGTTTCCGCAGGCCTTCTCGGCCTTCTGCATGCTGCGCGCGATGTCGCAGCGCAACGACGACCCGGAGCGCGCCTGCCGGCCGTTCGATAAGGAGCGCGACGGCTTCGTGCTGGGCGAGGGAGCCGGCATGCTGGTGCTCGAGGAGCTGGAGCATGCCAAGCAGCGCGGCGCGCACATCTACGCGGAGATCACCGGCTTCGGCATGACGTGCGACGCCTACCACATGACCGCGCCCGAGCCTTCCGGCAAGCAGGCCGCGCGCGCCATCCAGATCGCCCTGTAGGATGCCGGCGTCAAACCCACCGACAACAACTACATCAACGCCCACGGCACTTCGAC
>JACQRG010000053.1 GCA_016206565.1 Candidatus Omnitrophota bacterium
CGATGATGCCGGTCATGAACGCCACCGGCAGGAAGAAGGCGATGATGGCCAGCGTGGCCGCGAACGCGGCCGAGGTGATCTGCCGCGCCCCGAGGCGCGCGCCCTCCACACGGTCAGCGCCGTGCTCGCGGTGGCGCACGATGTTCTCCAGCACCATGATGGCGTCGTCTACCACCACACCGATGGCCAGCGAGAGTCCCAGCAGGGTGAAGGTATTGAGCGTGAAGCCGAAGAAATAGAGGCAGATGAAGGTCCCGACGATGGAAGTCGGAATGGCCATGAGGATGTTGACGGTGGCGCTCCACGAGCCCAGGAAGAACCAGCACACCAGCGACGTCAGGAGCGCCGAGAGGAGCAGCGTGAAGGTCAGCTCGTTGATTGAATCCTCGATGAACCGGGTGCGGTTGAAGTTGACGCCGATCTCCATGCCGGGCGGCAGCTCGGGCCGGACCTCTTCCATGCGCTTGAGCACGCGGCGGGCGACCTGGACCTCGTTAGCACCCCGCTGCTTCTTGATCCCCAGCCCCACCGCGGTCTTGCCCATGATGCGCGAGAGGCGCCGCTGGTCGGCCAGGCCGTCCTCGACGGTGGCGACCTCCTTCAGGAGGATGGGCCGGTAGATCGGCGCTCCGGCGCGGCGGGTGATGATGATGTCGCCGAACTCCTCCACCGAGGAGGCCTCGCCCATCGCGCGCACGTTGAACTCCTGCCGCCCGGTCTCGATGCGGCCGGCGGGCACCTCGGCATGCTCCCGCTCGATGGCGGAGATGACGTCCTCGACGGTCAGCTGCAGCGATTCGAGCTTCTCCCGGTCCACCCAGACACGGAGGTTGCGCTCGATGTAGCCGCCCAGGAAGATCTCGCCGACCCCGCTGATCGTCTGGAACCGGTCCTTGAGGTGGTCCTGGACGTACTCCATCAGGTCGCGCTTCGGCACCTCGCCGGAGACGCCGAGCCACATGATGGGCTGGTCCTGCGGGTTGACCTTGAGCACGATCGGCGGGTCGAGCTCGCGGGGCAGCCGCAGCTCGGCCTGGGCCAGCTTGGTCTGCACCTCCTGCACCGCCACGTCAATGTCGCGGTCCAGCTCGAACTCGATGGTGACCGTGGCGTCGCCCTGGCGGCTGGTGGAGGAAATCTCGCGCACGCCCTGGATGCTCGTGATGACGTCCTCGACCACGTCCACCACATCGGTCTCCATCACTTCGGGGGCCGCGCCCTCCCAGGTCAGCTGCACCGAGACGACCGGAAACTCCACGTCGGGCAATTGGCTCACGCCCATGCGCCGAAAGCCAATCGTGCCGAAGACGATCAGGGCGGCCATCAGCATCCAGGCGAACACCGGGTTGTCAATGGATAGATCCGGCAGGGAGCGCCGGGTGCGGAAGGATTCGGCGGCTGGGATCATTCGAGCCCTTCTCCGGAAGCGATGCGCAGTTGCCAGTGCAGGCGCTTGGCTTCATGCGCAGCCTGGGTCAGGTCCTGGCGCGCCTGCTGCAGGGTCTGCAGGGTTTCCAGCACGTCGAGGACGTTGACCAGGGCCAGCCGGTAGTCGTCGAGCTGCAGCCGGTAATCGGTCTGGGCAGCCTCCAGTGCCTGGCGCAGCATGGCGACCCGGGCCAGAGCCGCGGTGAACTGGGTGTGCGCCTCGCCGGCCTCGAGGGCGGCGCTGCGCTGGGCGCGCTGGTGGGCCAGCCGGGCCTGCTCGGCGCGGGCGCGGGCGCTGCGGATGTTGCCGACGGCCTTGCCGCCCTCGAAGAGCGGCACGTCCACCGTCAGGGTGGCGTCCCATGCCACATCTGCGGCGGCGCCGGCGCGCTCCACGTAATAATTCGCGTCCACGTCCACGTCGGGCCACAGGTCGGCCCTGGCCACGGTGACTTCCTTGCGCGCCACCTCCCACGCTTCGAAGGACGCCAGGACGTCCGGCCGCTGCTTGGCACGCGCCACGTAGCTCGCTTCCTCCTCGGGCGCGGGCGGCAGCTCCTCCGGCTCATCCAGCCCCTCGACGCCTTCCAGGCCGGTCAGAAACTCCAGCAGCTGGCGGGCGGTCGCTTCCCGGCCGCGCACCTGGATGATCTGTGCTTCGACGCGCCGCAGCTCGGCCTCCAAGCTGGCGATCTCGCTGGACCGTGAGCGGCCCAGGCGCACGCGCTCGTCCATCTCCTCCAGGCGCTCGAGCAGCGTCGAGCGGGTCAGCTCCAGCACGCCCAGGACGGCGCGCTGCTCGCGCAGCAGGTAGAAGGCGTCGGCCACATCGCCCAGCAGCAGGTGCTCGGCGCGCTGCTTCTCGAGCGTGCGCTGGCGCTGCTCAGCCCGGCTGCCGGCGATCGCGGCGAACTCTCTGAACCCGGAGAAGAGCGGCTGGGAGAGCACGAACTTGCGCTCCGGCACGTCCCGCAGCGTGAAGGCCGATGTGCCGGCGCCGTCCTGCCGCTTGTCGCTGGAGTTGAAGCTCAGGCTGGGCAGCGCGGTGCTCAGCGCCTGGACGAACCGGCCCTGCGTTTCGCGGATGAGCTCCTGCTGGATGGCGACGGTCTCGCTGCGCTTGCGGGCCAGCGCGTAGCACTCGGCCAGCGTCAGCGGTTCCTGGGCATGCGCCAGGGGGGCGCCGAAGAGGAGCAGCAGCAGGGGCGGGGCCGCGCGGCTGAGCATCAGGCCGGCTTGCCCGCGCCGTGCCGCGGCGGCAGGAGCTCCTTCTCGCCGAGGATGCGGACCACCTGCTCGACCGTCGCGAGGTACTGCGCGCGGTCGTCGGGGGAGATGCGGCCGAAGACGTCCACGATCATCCGGCGCTTCTGCTCCCAGATGGTCTTGACGACGCGCCGGCCCTTGGCGGTGATGGATACGCGCACCATGCGCCGGTCCTCGGGGTCGTCCTCGCGCCGGACCATCTCCTGGGCCAGGAGGCGGTCAATGAGGCCGGTGGCGGCGGGGCGGGAGATGCCCAGGAGGCGGGCCAGCTCGTGCATGCAGCAGCTGCTGCGGTTAAGCTGCTCGAGCGCCCAGAGCTGGGGCAGGGTGATCTCGCCGCGCGAGAGGTAATTGTGCTCGTAGCGGGCGAAGCCCCGCACCAGCTGCGGGAGCAGCTCGATCATGCGCCGGCCGAATTGCTGGAGCTCCATCAGTTCACCATATTGATAGTTAATATCATGAATTATTTAATATTGAAACTATAGCACGCTTGCCGCCGCCTTGTCAAGGGCCGCCAGCGTAGCGTACAATAGCGGCCATGCGCTTCACACCGCGCGCCGTCCTGCCATGGCTGGAAGCCCAGGTGCACGCCTGCCGGCCGCTGGCCCTGCGCTACTTCCGCTCCAACCGCCTCGCCGTCTCCCGCAAGAGCGATGACTCGCCGGTGACCGCCGCCGACCGCGCCGTGGAGGAGCGGCTGCGCCAAGCACTTCGCCGCGCCTTTCCCGGCGATCCGATCCTGGGCGAGGAGTTCGGGTCCTCGCGCCGCCTCGGCAGCACCTACTGGACCATTGACCCGATTGACGGCACGCGGGCCTTCTCCCGCAAGCTGCCGCACTGGGGCATCCTCATCGGCAAGGTGGAAGAGGGGCTGCCGGTGCTGGGGCTCTGCGATTTTCCCGCGCTGGACTTAACCGTGGCGGTCGCGCCCGGTGTCGCCGCGTACGAGCGACAGGGCAGGACCGTGCGCCGCTTTCCCCGCGCGCGGCCGGCGCCGGCCCTGGCGCAGGCCATCCTGTTCCATGGCGGCCTGCGGTGGTGGCCGCGCAGGCCCCTGGGCGGGCTCATACGGCTGCTGCGCGCCTGCTACTTCGAGCAGGTCTACGGGGACTGCTACGCCTATGTCCTGGCGCTGCGCGGCCAGGCCGACGCGGTGATTGACTACGGTGTCAAGCCGTGGGACATGGTGCCGGTGGCCGCGCTCGCCGCCGCCACCGGCCGCGTGCTGACCGATCATGCCGGACGCCCGTGCCACACCGGTCCGGAGTCTGTCTTTGGACACCCTATCCTCGTGCGCACCATCTGCCGAGCCCTGCGTGCCGGCGCGTGAGCTGCGCTTCCCGGAGGGCTTCCTCTGGGGCGCGGCGACGTCGGCCCATCAGGTCGAAGGCGACAACACCCGCAACGACTGGTGGGCCTGGGAGCAGGCCGGCCGCGTCAAGCACCGCTCCGGCCTAGCCTGCGACCACTACCGGCGCTTCAAGGAGGATTTCGACCTCGCCGCCTCCCTGGGGCATACCACCCATCGCCTCTCCGTGGAGTGGAGCCGCATCGAGCCGGAGCCGGGCCGGTTCGACGACGGCGCGCTGGCGCATTACGCCGAGGTGCTCGACGCGCTTCGCGCCCGGCGGCTGGAGCCGATCGTAACACTGCACCATTTCACCAACCCCCTCTGGGTCGCGCAGGCCGGCAGCTGGACCAATCCCAAGGTCGTGGACTGGTTCGCCCGCTTCACCGAACGGGTGGTCCGGGCGCTGGGCGGGAAGGCGCGCTACTGGGTCACCATCAACGAGCCGATGGTCTACGTCAACACGGCGTACCTGGAGGGCCGCTGGCCGCCGGGGTTGCGCAGCGTGCCGGCCGCGCAGCGCGTGACCGAGCACCTCATCCGCGCGCACGCCGCCGCCTACCATATCGTGCACGACGCCGCAGCAGGCGCAGCCCAGCCGCCCCAGGTGAGCATCGCCAAGTACCTGCCGGTGTTCCTGCCGTGCCGACGATGGTGGCCCTTGCATCGCGTGGCCAGCGCCCTGAGCGACCGGCTCTTCAACGGCGGCTTCCTGGAGGCGGTCACCGAAGGGCGCTGGGCGGTGCCGGGCGTCTGGCCGAAGCGCATTCCGGAGGCCCGCGGCACGCTGGATTACTTCGGCGTGAACTTCTACCGGCGCCATTTCATCCGCAATGGGTGGCATCCGGCCCAGTGGCTGGGCTCCGGCTGCGAGCAGACGCACCACTGGGGCTCGCGGCGAGACCTGACTTCCTGGATGGGCTGGGAGGTGTATCCGCAGGCGTTCTACCAGACCCTGACGCGCTGGCAGCGGCTGGGCCTGCCGTTTCTCATCACCGAGAACGGCACCAGCATGGTGGACGATGCGAGGCGCTGGCGCTTCATCGTGGACCACCTGGAAGCGCTGCACCGCGCCATCGAGGCCGGCTGCCGCGTGCTGGGCTACACGTATTGGTCGCTCATGGACAACTTCGAGTGGGCGCACGGCTTCGCGCCGCGCTTCGGCCTCGTGGAAGTGGATTACAAGACCCAGCAGCGCCGGGTGCGCGAGAGCGGCCGGCGCTACGCCGAGGTGTGCCGCACCGGCCGGCTCGTGGTAGAATGACATCAACCAAGGAGGCAGCGATGCGCCGCAGCGGGATCGTGGCAGGAGTGCTCTTGGCGGCCCTGGCGGCTAGCACCGCGGAAGCGCGCGAGCGGCCGATCGAGGAGCTGCCGAAGGACCTTCTCGACATCGCCTTCGTGTGGACGGAGCCGATCAAGCAAGTGGCCGAGCAATCGCGCCGCTTCGATCCGGTGAGCGGCCTGTGGTTCGGCCTGGTGGACGGGTCGGTCAAGTCCGTCGAGCGCACGGCGAAGTTCTTCCTGTATCCGGATGGCGGGTCGGCGGAAACTCCGGAAGCGAGCAAGCAGTTCCAGTACTCGTTTTGATTGGCCGGTCTCGTGAGCCCCTCCTCTCCCTCCGAGTGGTTGGCCCAGTTCATCGCCCAGTACGGCATCGGCGCCGGGCTGCTCGCCGCGCTGCTCGGCGGCCTCGCGCTGAACCTCACCCCCTGCGTCTATCCCATGATTCCCGTCACCGTGGCGTTCTTCAGCGGCCAGGCGTCCGGCTCCCTGAAACGCGCGCTGTTCCTGGGCGGCTGCTACGTGCTGGGCCTCTCGGTGAGCTACGCGCTGCTGGGGCTGGCGGCGGCGACCACCGGCGCCTTGCTGGGCTCGTGGCTGCAGCGGCCCGCGGTGCTCGTCGGCGTGGCGCTGGCGCTCCTCGGCCTCTCGTTGGGGATGTTCGGGCTTTATGAGCTGCAGCCGCCCGCGTTCCTGACGCGGCGCATGGGGCGCGCGGCGGCCGGCGCGTGGGGCGCGGTCGTGATGGGCGCGGCGGTGGGCCTGGTGGCCGCGCCGTGCATCGGGCCGTTCGTGCTGGGATTGATCCTGGTGGTCGGACAACTCGCGAACCCGCTGGCCGGGTTCGCGCTGTTCTTCATGCTGGGGGTGGGGATGGGCTTGCCGTATGTGGTGCTGGGTGCCTTGGCCAACCAGGCCGCGAAGCTGCCGAAATCCGGCGCCTGGCTGGTGTGGAGCAAGCACGCGATGGGGTTCATCCTGTGGGGATTGGCGCTCTACCTTGTCCGCTCGGTCCTGCCGCCGGCCCTGGTCATGCCCGCTGTGGTGCTGCTGCTGGCGGCGGCCGGCGTGTATCTCGGGTGGCTGGGCGTGCGCCAGCGTTCCGCGCCGTGGTTTCGCCGCGTGCGCCGCGCGACCGGCGTGGCCCTGCTGGCGGCCGCGGCGCTGCTCGCCCTGCCGCGCGCGCCCCAGGCCAGCCCGGTCGCGTGGCAGCCCTACAGCGATGAGGCGCTCGCACAGGCCAAGCAGGCGGGCAAGCCGGCCGTCGTGGATGTCTACGCGGACTGGTGCGTGCCGTGCGTGGAGCTGGACCATGTGACCTTCCGCCATCCGGACGTGGTGCGCGCGCTCTCCTCGGTGGCCGCCTTGCGGCTGGATGTCACGCGCGAGACCCCGCGCGAGGGCGAGGCGCTGCTCGACCGCCACCGCGTCATCGGCGTGCCCACGGTGCTGCTCTTTGATCGCCGGGGCGAAGAGCGGCGCGACCTGCGCCTGGAGGGCTTTGAGGGGGCGAAGGAGTTTCTGGAGCGCCTGGGACGCCTCCAGGAGTGAGCGGGGCGGGGTTGCTGGACGAGAACCGGTCTGTTACACTGGGCGCACGGTCTTGGTGATGGTGTTGTCAGGACAATGCGGAGGGAATGATGCGGGCAGGGTATGCGGTGGCATTGGCAGGGGTGGTCATGGTGGCCGGCGGCTGCGCCGGGGGGGGCAAGCGGCGCGCCAGCGCCTTGGATCGGATGCAGGCGCAGGTCGGCTTGCTGGATGAGCGGGTGAGCCGTCTGGAGCAGTCGAGCGTTTCAAGCCAGATGCCCATCGGCTACGGCGAGACCCTCGGGCAGGTGACGGTGCCGACCACGCCGGCGACAATCGCCAAGGCGCCGTCGGGCAAGCCCGCGACGCGGGATGTGCAGCGCGCGCTCAAGGCGGCCGGGTTCTACCAGGGCGCACTGGACGGCAAGCGCGGCCCGGCGACGCAGCAAGCCATCCAGGAATTCCAGCGGATGAACGGCCTGAAGGTGGACGGGAAGGTCGGCCCGCAGACGTGGGCGAAGCTCACCTCCTATCTGGACGGCGCCTCTTCCGGCAGTTCAGATGCCAGCACCATCCCGTTGAAATAGTGTTTCGCGCTCGTGCCATTCGCCTCATCGCGGCCTGCGCCGCGCTGCTGCTGGCCGGCTGTTCCAGGCGCCTGGCC
>JACQRG010000001.1 GCA_016206565.1 Candidatus Omnitrophota bacterium
GAGGCGAACTGTTCTCAAAGCACGGCCGCGCGACCGACGAGCCCCCTGGGGCGAGGAGATTGCCGCGGCCGGTTCGCCGAACCGGGCGCCCGGAATCCGCCCCTGAGCGAGCCGGGGTGCCGGCGGCACGGCCCTGCACAGTAGGACCCGGGGCCGTTATGGAGAAAATCGTACCAACACGTATGCAAGTGGCCGTGGTTAGGGGTTGCGGCGTGGGCGGGAGAAGAGGTTGACGAGCAGCTTCTTCACGTCGCCGATGGCCTTGGTGACGTTGATGCCGCGCGGGCAGGCCTCGGTGCAGTTGAAGATCGTGCGGCAGCGCCAGACGCCGCTGGCCTCGTTGAGCGCCGGCAGCCGCTGGGCCGCCCCGTGGTCGCGGCTGTCCATCAGGAACCGGTGCGCCTGGACGATCGCCGCCGGCCCCAGGTAGGCGCTGTTCGCCCAGAACGACGGGCACGACGTCGTGCAGGCCCCGCAGAGGATGCACTTGGACGTGTCTTCGAACTGCTCCCGGTCCGCCGGGCTCTGGAGCCGTTCGGTCTCGGGCGGCGGCTCGTCGTTGATCAGGTACGGTTTGATCTTGCGGTACTTCTCGAAGAACCCCTCCATGCTCACCACCAGGTCCTTGACGACCGGGAAGCCGCGCATCGGCTCGACGACGATGGGGGGCTTCAGGTCCCGCACCAGCACCTTGCAGGCCAGCCGGTTGCGGCCGTTGATCATCATGGCATCCGACCCGCAGATGCCGTGCGCGCAGGAGCGGCGGAACGCCAGGCTGCCGTCGTGCCGCCACTTGACTTCGTGGAGCACGTCCAGCACGCGGTCGGTGGGCTGCGCCTCGACCGTGTACGCGCGCCACTGCGGGCGCGCCTCGGCCTCCGGGTTGAAGCGCAGGATCTTGACGTCAAGTCGCATGGCTGACGACGATGAAGCCGCCCTCTCGAATGCCGTGCAGCACCTCGACCGGCGCCTCGACGGTCCCGATGACGGTCACGTCGCCGGCCGGGCGCGGCTCCCGCCCCTTGGAGGCCGGCGTGCGGCCGAAGAAGATGCACAGGGACGGCCCGTCCGGCCAGAAGGCGAGGTCCCCGATCTTCACGTCGCGGGTGCCGCCCAGGTTCGTCATGCGCACCGGCACGTCGAAATAGATTTCCTCCCCCCAGCGCTGCACCGTGGAGCTGATGGGCAGCGCCTGCACGATGGCTTGCGCGATGGGATGGTTGTGCAGCACCCCCCGGAACGCCGCGTTCTCGGTCGTGAACTGGAGCGTGGCCATCAATAGACACGCTCCTTGGGTTGGAACCGCGTGATGGTCACCGGCTTGGTGTCGAGCGTCAGGGCGTCACCGGACAGGAATACCAGCGAGTGCCGCAGCCAGTTGGCATCATCCCGCTTCGGGTGATCCTCCCGGCTGTGCGCCCCGCGCGACTCCCGGCGCGCCAGCGCGGCCGCGGCCGTGGCCCACGCCAGGTCCAGCAGGCAGCCCAGCTCCAGCGCCTCCTGCAGCTCGGTGTTGAACCGCAGGCCGCGGTCCTGCAAGCCGAGGCGCCGGTAGCGCTCGCGCAGCGAGGCGATGGCTCCGATAGCCCGCTGGAGCCCGGCCTCGACCCGGTAGACCGACACATGGTCCATCATCAGCTGCTGCAGCTCCTGGCGGATCTGCGCGGCGGATTCCGCGCCGCCGCCGCACAGCCGCGCGAGCTCCTCCTGCGCGCGCTCCTCCGGCTCGCTTGGCAGCGGGGCGAAGTCCAGCGACGCCGCCTGCTCGGCGAGGTGGCGGCCTCCGCGCGCGCCGAAGACGACGATGTCCACGAGCGAGTTTGTGCCCAGGCGGTTGGCCCCGTGCACCGAGACGCACGCGCACTCGCCGGCGGCGTAGAGGCCGGCGACCGTCGTGCCGCGCGCGTCGGCCACGACCTGGGCGTCGAGGTTGGTCGGCACGCCGCCCATCGCGTAGTGCGCGGTCGGCTGGATCGGCACCGGCTCCTTCACCGGGTCAATGCCCAGGTACGTGCGCACGAAATCCGCGATGTCCGGCAGCTTCTCCTCGATCACCGCGCGCTCCAGGGCGGTGAGGTCCAGGTGCACATAGTCTTTGCCGCCGATGCCCCGCCCCTCCTGGATTTCGCGGTAGATGGCGCGGCTGACCATGTCGCGGGGGGCTAAGTCCTTGAGCGTCGGCGCGTAGCGCTCCATGAACCGCTCGCCCCGGCCGTTGCGCAGGATGCCCCCTTCCCCCCGCGCCCCCTCAGTGATCAGAATCCCAAGCTTGTAGATCCCGGTGGGATGGAACTGGAAGAACTCCATGTCCTGCAGTGGAACGCCGCGGCGCAACGGCACCGCGCAGCCGTCGCCGGTGAGGGTGTGCGCGTTGGACGTCACCTTGTACATCCGGCCGAACCCGCCGGTGGCCAGCAGCACCGCCTTGGCGTGGAAGACGTGCAGCTCGCCGGTGGCCAGGCGGAAGGCGACCGCGCCGCTGCAGCGGTTATCGCGCAGCAGCAGATCCAGGAGGTGGAACTCATCGAAGAACTCCACCCCCTGCTTGATGCACTGCTGGTAGAGCGTCAGCAGGATCATGTGGCCGGTGCGGTCGGCGGCGTAGCAGGAGCGCCGCACCGGCGCCTTGCCGAACTCCCTGGTGTGGCCGCCGAAGCGCCGCTGGTCAATCTTGCCCTCCGGCGTGCGGTTAAACGGCAAGCCCATGTGCTCCAGGTCGTAGACGACCTTGATGGCCTCCTGGCACATGAACTCGACCGCGTCCTGGTCGGCCAGGTAATCGCCGCCCTTGACCGTGTCGAACATGTGCCACTCCCACGAATCCGGCTCGAGGTTGCCCAGCGCCGCCCCGATGCCGCCCTGAGCGGTGCCGGTATGGGAGCGCGTGGGATAGAGCTTGCTCACGACCGCCACCCGGCAGCGGCGCGAAGCCTGCAGCGCGGCCATGAGCCCGGCACCCCCGGCGCCGACGATGACCGCGTCGTACTGGTGCCGCACCACCGGCCGCGCGCTCATGGGCGCGCCACCGGCTGAAACGCCAGCGCCACGTAGACGCCCAGCGCGGTCAGGGTGCCTGTCAGAGCGTAGAGCAGGCCCAGGGCCGGGCCGCGCCAGCGCGTCTGCGAGAGGTGGTCGTCAATGATGACCCGCGCGCCGTTGGCGCCGTGGACCATGGCCAGGACGAGCATGGCCAGATCGTAGAGGCGCCAGCCCCAGTTCGCGTAGCGGCTGGCCACGAACCAGTAGTCAATCTCGTGCACGCTGTGGATCAGATGCATGACCGCCAGGTGGCCCAGGGCTAGCCCCAGCAGCACGAGGCCCGAGACCCGCATGAAGATCCAGGAGCGCAGCTCCAAGCCCCCGGCCGGCCTCGGCCGCCCGTAGGAAGGCGAGACGTCCATCAGAAGATGTGCCCCAGCATGATCACGGTCACCGGCGCCATGATCAGGACGAAGAGCGCCATTTGCACGCGGAAGAGCTGCTGATGGCACCGGGTCAGGTCGGTCCACACGTCAATGGCGGTGATGCGCACGCCGTTGAGCGCGTGGTAGAGGACCGCGGCGAAGAGCCCGATCTCCATCACCCCGAAGGCCGGCAGCCGGTAGAGCTTGATGATACGGTTGTACAGCTCCGGGCCCAGGACGATGAGCGCGGTGTCGAGGATGTGCGCGCAGAGAAACAGCAGCACGGCCACGCCGGTGACCCGGTGGAGCATCCACGACCACTGCCCGGTGCCCCCGCGATAGCGCGTCATGCAGCGTAGCGCGTGGGGTCGGCGACGCGGGCTTGGCGGAAGGCCCGCTGACGCTCGGCGCACTTGTTGCATCGGCCGCAGTGGCGCCGGCCCCGCGGCCGCAGGCACGAGAAGGTCAGCGCCAGCGGCGCTTCGCGGCTGCGCTGGATCACCTCGACCTTCGTCAGCCGCCGCAACGGCGTGAGAATCCGCAGCGGCACCCCAAGTGC
>JACQRG010000057.1 GCA_016206565.1 Candidatus Omnitrophota bacterium
CCTGGTCATCGGCCTGGCCATGATCGTCAACCTCATCGCCGCCGGCCTCTCCGGGGCGCTCATCCCCATCACGATGAAAGCCATGGGCTTCGACCCGGCGCAGTCCTCCAGCATCATCCAGACCACCGTGACCGATGTCGTAGGCTTCCTGGCCTTCCTCGGCTTCGCGCTCCTCTTCCAGCACCGTCTCCTGTAGCCGCCTTTTCTGGGTGCGCGCCCGTCGGAATTGGGCTAAAATAGACCCTCGCGCGGCTAACCCGAAGCCGTTCAGGAGGTTCCCGTGGTTCTGCGCAGCATCCATACCCATAACTTGCATCCGGAAGGGCTGTTCCGCCCGCAAGACGAGCGGGACGCCTGCGGCACCGGCTTTGTCGCTTCGATTGACGGGCTCTCCAGCCACCAGATCGTCGAGTGGGCGGTGCAGTGCGTCTGCAACGTCACCCACCGGGGCGCGGTCTCGGCCGACGCCAAGACCGGCGACGGCGCCGGCATCGTCACGCAGATCCCCCACCGGCTCTTTGCCAAGGTGCTCAAGCGGCTCAACATCCCCGCCGTGGCGGCCGGCGATTTGGCCGTCGGGGTCATCTTCTTCTCGCAGGACGCCGAGGTCAAAGCCGCCGCCCAGCGCGTGGTGGAAGAGATGATCCGCGGCCGCAGCATCCGGCTGCTGGGCTGGCGCGACGTGCCGGCGGATCCTGCCGCGCTCGGCGAGAAGGCCCTGCAGACCATGCCGGACATCCAGCATGTCCTCATGGCCCGCCCGGCCGACATCGCCCCGGAGGACTTCGAGCGGCA
Organism: Candidatus Omnitrophota bacterium; assembly: GCA_016206565.1. Lineage (GTDB taxonomy): Bacteria > Omnitrophota > Gorgyraeia > Aquiviventales > Aquiviventaceae > JACQRG01. The sequence goes on from JACQRG010000057.1 coordinate 796, forward strand.
GCTCTTCCTAGTCCGGCGCAGGATCGAGCAGACCTGGGAGCGGGAGCAGCTGAGCAACTGCTACATCCCGTCGTTCTCCTGCCGCACCATCGTCTATAAGGGGCTGCTGGTGGCCCCCCAGCTCTCGCTCTTCTACCGCGACCTCTCCGACCCGGACTTCACCTCGGCGGTCGCGGTGTTCCACCAGCGCTACTCGACGAACACGTTCCCCAACTGGTTCCTAGCGCAGCCGTTTCGCTTCCTCGGCCACAACGGGGAGATCAACACCCTGCAGGGCAACCGCAACTGGATGGCCGCGCGCGAGCCGCAGCTGACGAGCCAGCGCTGGGGCCGGGAGCTGCGGGAGCTGCTGCCCATCATCCAGCCCGGCGGCTCGGACTCAATGAGCCTGGACAACGTCCTGGAGCTCTTCGTCATGTCCGGCCGCGACATCCTGCAGGCGATGATGATGCTCGTACCGGACGCCTGGCAGGGCATGCCGGAGATGGAGCCGGCGGTCAAGGCGTTCTACCAGTACCACGCCACCCTGATTGAGCCATGGGACGGGCCGGCAGCGCTGGCCTTCACGGATGGCGTCATCGTCGGCGCGGCGCTGGACCGCAACGGCCTGCGCCCCGCCCGCTACTGGGTGACGAAGGACCGCATCGTGATCATGGCCTCGGAGGTCGGTGTGGTGGACATCCCGCCGGCGCAGGTCGTCGAGAAGGGACGGCTCGGTCCCGGGCAGGTGATCGCCGTGGATACCAAGCGCAAACAATTGCTGCGCAACGAGCAGGTCAAGCACGAGTACGCCGCGGCGCAGCCCTACGCGTCATGGGTCGAGAAGAGCCTGCTGCCCCTTGAGCGCATCCAGGAGAAGGCCATCGCGGACGAAATCGTCGTTGAGCCGCAGGCGCTGACCCGCAATCAGATCGTCTTCGGCGTCACCGATGAAGAAATCACCATGATCATGGAGCCGATGGCCAAGACCAGCAAGGAACCGGTCTTTTCCATGGGCGACGACGCCCCGCTCTCGGTGCTCTCGGCCAAGCCGAAGCCGCTCTTCACGTACTTCAAGCAGCTCTTCGCGCAGGTCACCAACCCGCCGATTGACCCGATCCGCGAGGAGCTGGTGATGTCGCTCAACACGGTGATGGGGGCGCGGCCCAATCCGCTGGAGCAAGCACCGGCCGCCAAGCGGATGGTCTTCACCACCAGCCCGTGGCTGCTGCCGCAGGAGTTCGCCGCGCTTCGCTCGCTGCGCTTCTCCGACCTGAAATCGGCGACGATCCCGACCGTCTTCGAGGTCAAGAAGGGGGCGCGGGAGCTGCGCGCGGCCCTGCGCCGGGTGCGCGAGCAGGCGGTGAAGGCCGTGGATGGGGGGGCCACGATCCTCATCTTAAGCCACCGGGGCATCAGCGAGAAGCTGGCCCCCATCCCGTCGCTGCTGGCCGCCGCCGCGGTGCACCACCACTTGATCCGCACCGGCCGGCGCATGAAGGCCTCGATCGTGGTGGAAGCCGGCGACGTGCATGAGGTGCACCAGGTCGCCTGTCTCATCGGCTACGGCGCCTCGGCGGTCTACCCGTACCTGGCGTACCAGACCGTCAAGACGCTGCACGCCGCGGGCCGGCTGGGCGAGCAGACCTTCGACCAGGCGATGGCCCACTACCGCAAGGGCATTGACCAGGGCGTGCTCAAGATCATGTCCAAGATGGGCATCTCCACCGTGGGCAGCTACCGGGGCGCGCAGATCTTCGAGGCGCTCGGGCTGGCCAAGGAGCTGGTGGACGAGTGTTTCCCGGGCACGCCGTCGCGCATCGGGGGTATCACCTACGAGCACATCGCTGACGAGGTGCTCACCTGGCACCGCGAGGCCTACGAGCAGGCGCAGCCGCTGCACCTGGAGGCCGGCGGGTTCTACAAGTACCGCCGCGACGGCGAGTACCATGCCTTCAACCCGGAAATGGTCCGCTTCCTCCAGCAGTCCATCAAGACCAACGACTACGCGATCTACCAGCAGTTCGCCGCGTCGGTCAATGGCCGCCCGCCGACCGCGCTGCGCGACCTCCTGGACGTCAAACCGCTGGGGCCGGCGGTGCCGCTGGAGCAGGTCGAGTCGGTGGAAGCCATCACCAAGCGGTTCGCCACCGCCAGCATCTCCTACGGCGCGCTCTCCCTCGAGGCGCACGAGACGCTGGCCATCGCGATGAACCGCATCGGGGGCAAGTCCGGCTCCGGCGAAGGCGGGGAGGACCCGGCCCGCTACCACCCGACCGACCCGAACATGAACCGCGCCTCGGCCATCAAGCAGGTGGCCTCGGGCCGCTTCGGCGTGACACCGGAATACCTCATGTCGGCGCGCGAGCTGGAAATTAAGATGGCGCAGGGCTCCAAGCCCGGCGAGGGCGGCCAGCTGCCCGGGCACAAGGTCTCGGTGGAGATCGCGCGGGTGCGGCACACCATCGCCGGCATCTCGCTCATTTCGCCGCCGCCGCACCACGACATCTACTCCATCGAGGACCTCGCCCAGCTCATCTACGATTTGAAGATGATCAACCCGGGTGCCAGGGTCAACGTCAAGCTCGTCTCCGAGGCCGGCGTGGGCACCATCGCGGCCGGCGTGGCCAAGGGGTATGCGGATACGATCCTCATCTCCGGCCACGACGGCGGCACTGGTGCCAGTCCCTTAAGCTCGATCAAGAACGCCGGCCTGCCGTGGGAGCTGGGGCTGGCCGAGACGCAGCAGACGCTGCGCGCCAACGGCCTGCGCGAGCGGGTCATCCTGCGCGCCGACGGCGGCAGGAAGACCGGCCGGGACCTGCTGAGGGCCGCGCTCTGCGGCGCGGAGGAGTTCGGCTTCGGCACCGCGGCGGTGGTGGCGACCGGCTGCGTGATGACGCGCCAGTGCCACCTCAATACCTGCCCGGTCGGCGTGGCCACGCAGGATGAGAAGCTGCGCGCCAAGTTCACCGGCACGCCGGAGAGGGTGGTCAACTACATGCGCTTCGTCGCCCAGGAGCTGCGCGAGTATATGGCGGCGCTCGGGGCGCGCACGCTGGATGAGCTCATCGGGCGCAGCGACCTGCTGGCCGTGCGCGAGGGCTATGCGCTCACGCCCAAGGCGCAGACCGTCAACGTGGAGTACCTGATCAGCGGCGCAGGCGAGGGGCCGCGCATCCACACCAAGCCGCGCAACAACCGCGAAGGCGATGAGCCGCTCGACGACCGGATCGTCAAGGACGCCGCCCCCGCGCTGGAGGGCCGCGACAAGGTCAAGCTGCAGTATCCGGTGCGCAACATCCACCGCACCCTCGGCGCGCGCCTGGCCGGCCAGATCGCCCAGCGCTACGGCGATAAAGGGCTGCCCGCCGGCACCATTGACGTGGCCCTCACCGGCGTGGCGGGGCAGAGCTTCGGGGCGTTTTGCATCAACGGCGTGCGGCTGGCCTTGATCGGCGAGGCCAACGACTACGTCGGCAAGGGCATGGCCGGCGGGGAGCTCATCGTGCGCCCGCCGGATGAGTCGCCCTTCGCGTGGCACAAGAACACGATTATCGGCAACACCTGCCTCTATGGCGCCACCGGTGGGGTGCTCTACGCGGCAGGCCGGGCCGGGGAACGGTTTGCCGTGCGCAACTCAGGCGCGATGGCCGTGGTCGAGGGGCTTGGCGACCATGGCTGCGAGTACATGACCGGCGGCGTCGTGCTGGTCATCGGCGAGACCGGCCGCAACTACGGCGCCGGCATGACCGGCGGGCTCGCGAACGTGCTGGATCACCAGCGCGTCTTTGAGAAGCGCGTCAAC
>JACQRG010000058.1 GCA_016206565.1 Candidatus Omnitrophota bacterium
CTTCTGTCCACTGGCTCTCCACTTCAGGTACGCTTCCATGAACTCATCGAGCTTGCCGTCCAGCACCGCCTGGGTGTTGCCGGTCTCGTGGTCGGTGCGCAGGTCCTTGACCATGTTGTAGGGGTGCAGGACGTAGGAGCGGATCTGCGAGCCCCACTCGATCTTCTGCTTGGACTGGTAGTCCTTGGCCGCCGCCTCCTCGCGCTTGCGCCGCTGGGCCTCCAGCAGCCGCGACTTCAAGACGCGCATCGCCTTGGTCTTATTCTGCAGCTGCGAGCGCTCGTCCTGGCAGGTCACCACGAGGCCGCTGGGCAGGTGGGTGATGCGCACCGCCGAGTCGGTGGTGTTCACGGACTGGCCGCCCTTGCCGCCGGAGCGGTACACGTCAATGCGCAGGTCCACGTCCTTGATTTCGACGGCGATGCTGTCGTCCACCTCGGGCACCACGTCCACCGACGCGAAGGAGGTGTGGCGGCGCTTGTTCGAGTCGAAGGGCGAGATGCGCACGAGCCGGTGCACCCCCTCCTCGGACTTCAGATACCCGAACGCGTACGGCCCGCGGATGATGAGCGTGGCGTTCTTCACACCAGCCTCTTCGCCCGGCAGCAGGTCAATGAGCTCGGTGGCGAAGCCGCGCTCCTCGGCCCAGCGCCGGTACATGCGCAGCAGCATCTGCGACCAGTCGCACGCCTCGGTGCCGCCCGCGCCCGCGTTGATGGAAAGGATCGCGCCCTTGACGTCGAGCTCCCCGCCGAGCAGCCGCTGCAGCTCCAGCCGGTCCAGCTGGGCTTCCAGGGAGGCGCAGTCCGCAAGCAGCTGCTGCATCGAGGCGGTGTCGTTGGGGTCCACGAGGGCGACTAGCTCGGTGAGGTCGCGCAGCCCCTGCTGGAACGACTCGATGGGGGTGCGCTGGGCTTTCAGCGCCTTGAGGGTCTGGACGGTCTGGTTGGCTTTGTTCTGGTCGGCCCAGAAGTCGCCCTGGGCCATGGCGTTCTCGATCTGGGCGATGCGGCGGGAGAGGTCTTCGAGGTCAAAGAAACCTCCGCAGTTCGGTCCAGCGGCGCTGAAGCTCCTCCAGGCGATGGCGGCATTCGGTGATCGGATCAGGGATGCTCGTCGGTGACATAATTGCGTTAGTCTAGCATATCGCGCCTTCCCTGCGCAAAAGCATCCGCTTGCGGGCCGGGCCTTGGGCGAAGCCGCCCAGCGAACCGTCCGAGCGCACGACGCGGTGGCACGGAACCTGGGGCGCATAGGGATTGCGATTGAGCGCGTTGCCCACCGCGCGGGCCGCGCCCGCCTTACCAATCTGGCGGGCCACCCACGCATAGGTGCGCGTCTGGCCGCGCGGGATGCGCCGCACCGCGGCGTAGACCTTGCGCTCGAACGCTGTGGGAGCTCGTTTCATCGTCCCCTCCTTTTAGGTTTCGCCGACGGAGCCACGAGCGCTTTGGCCCGCAGCTTGCGGTGGTACGTGATGGCGAAGCGGTGCGCCTCGTCGCGCAGGCGCTGCAACAATTGTAGCACCGGCGAGGTCGGCAGCAGGGTGATGGGCTGTGGCTGGCCGGGCACGAAGATTTCCTCCAGGCGCTTGGCCAGTCCCATCGCCGGGATGGCCAGCCGCAGCTCGGCCAGCACCTCGCACGCGGCCGAGAGCTGGCCCTTGCCGCCGTCAACGAGAATCAAATCCGGCAGGGGCAATTGGCCGGAGAGCGAGCCGCTGTAGCGGCGGCGGATGACCTCCTGCATCATCTTGAAGTCATCACTGCCCTGCACGGTCTTGATCTTGAAGCGGCGGTAGTGCGCCTTGTGCGGCCGGCCGTCGCTGCACACCACCATGGAGCCGACGGCGAACTGGCCGAAGAGGTTGGAGATATCGAAGCCCTCGATGCGCCGCGGCAGCGCGGGAAGCTTGAGCGCGGCCTGGAGCTGCTCCAGCGGGCCGGCGGTGAGCGACTTCTCCTTGGCCACGATCACGGAGGTGAGCGCCTGGATCTGGTCGCGCAGCCGGGCGGCCTCCTCGAAGCGCCGGTGCCGCGAGGCCTGCTCCATGCGGCGGGCCAGCTCCTTCAAGAGCTGGTCGCGCTCCCCTCGCAGAAACGCCGCCAGGTCATCCACGATGCGCTGATAGGCGGCCCCGTCAATGTAGTGCGCGCAGGGTGCGAGGCACTGGCCCAGGTGGTACTCCAGGCATGGCGTCTTGGGGAACGTCTTGCAGGTGCGCAGCGGGAAGACCCGCCGCATGAAGCGCACCGCCTCGTGCATCAGGCCGGCCTCGGTGTAGGGGCCGAAGTACTGCGCGCCGTCGCCGAGCTTGCGCCGTGTCACGACCAGGCGCGGGAAGGGCTCGTTGGTGACTTTGAGCAGCGGGTAGGTTTTATCGTCCCGCAGGGAGACGTTGTAGCGGGGCTGATGCTGCTTGATGAGCTGGTTTTCGAGCAGGAGCGCTTCGGCCTCCGAGGCGGTCACGCGCACCTCGACCCCGGCGACTTGGCGCATCATCCGGGCGATGCGCGGGGAGAGTGCGGGCTCGCGGCGCACGTAGCTGGCCAGGCGCTTGCGCAGGTCCAGCGCCTTGCCGACGTAGAGCAGTGCGCCGCCGGCGCCGCGGAACAGGTACACGCCCGGCTGCCGGGGGGCGGCGGCTATTCGTTGCCTAAGGGGGGTGCGCTCTGCAGCTTGTTGAGCCATCGCCGGGCCGTTGAAAACTCTTCCACCCGCAACACATGACAGGCGACGGCGTAGAGGCCCACGCCCGCCGGAATGACCACCACCAAGCCCAACCAGGGGCGGGCCGCAAACCCTCCGCCCTGCCACAGCGCCCAGCAGCCCAGCCCCATGCACGCGGAGGCGGCCAGGCTGCGCCCGAGCGGTGCTAGCGCCGGGCGCAGCAGCGCAGTGCCGAGTCGCCGCTCCAACGACTGAAACAACCGCAGGGCGTTGAGCGTATTCGAAAGGGCGGCGGCCCAGGCCAGCCCGCTGGCGCGCAGCGGCCACATCAGGACCAGGCTCAGCCCCACGTTGACGGCGACCGCCTCGGCGGCCAGCCGCACCGGCACGCGCGTTTCCCGCAGCGCGTAGAAGGCGCCGGTCAGCACCTTGCTCATCGCGTAGGCCCACAGGCCGGCGGCGTAGCCGATGAGGATCTGCGTGGTCATGAGCGTGGCCTCGCGGGTGAACGCGCCCCGCTCAAAGAGCCCCTGGATGATGGGCCGGGCCAGCACGAGCAGCCCGACCGTCGCCGGCATCATGATGAACCCCACCATCCGGATGACCGACCGCAGGGTGCGCTCAAATGCCTCGGTGTCCTGCCGGGCCGCCTGCTCAGAGAGCGAGGGCAGGCTCGCCTGCGCGGTTGCGGTGCCGAACAGGGCCAGCGGCAGCTGGACCAGGCGGTTGGCGTAGTACAGCGACGCCACCGCCCCCTCGCCCACGATGCCGCCCAGCGAGGCGAGCGCGGTGTGGACCACCACGCTGACCTGGTACACGGCCGCGCCGAAGGTGCGCGGCCCGAGCAGCCGCAGGATCTCCTTTGAGCCGGGATGGCGCCACTGCCAGCGCCAGCGGAACCCCAGGCGCGCGGCCGCCGGCAGCTGGACCAGCACTTGGAGCAGCCCGCCGATCATCACGCCGACGGCCAGCGCCAGCGCCCCGGAGGATGCCTGCGGCACGGCCCAGAGGCAGGCGGCGATCATGGCCAGGTTGAGGATCGCCGGGCCGAGCGCCGGCATCACGAAGTGATGCAAGCTGTTGAGCACGCCCATGAAGTAGGCCCAGAACCCGACCAGGAAAATGAGGGGAAAGAGCACGCGGGTCAGCAGCACGGTCAGGGCGAGCTTCTGCGGCTCGGCGGCGAAGCCTGGGGCGATGAGGCGCACCAGCGGCTCTGCCGCCGCCACCCCGAGGAGGCTTAAGGCCGCCAGGAACACGAAGAGCCGGGAGGCCATCGTCTGGCTGAGGCGCCAGAACTCCTCCGGAGGCTTGGTGGCTTTGTAGGCGCTGAGGACCGGCACCGCCGCGCTGGTGACAGCACCCTCAGCCACCAAGTCGCGCAGCATGTTCGGCAGCCGGAAGGCCACCACGAACGCCTGCGCCTCGGCCAGCGTGCCGAAGAGGCGGGCCATGAGCAGGTCGCGCACGAAGCCCAGCACGCGGCTGATACCGGTGGCCAGGCTCAGCGCACCCGTCGAGCGGGCGATGCGGTGGGAGGTTGACAGGGTCAGGGCTCCGTGCTACAGTCTGGGCTCTTGTCGCAGGAGGTTCGAATGCCAATCAAGCACTCGGCGCTGAAAGAACTGAGGAAGGACCCGGGCCGCCGCCAGCGCAATCAGGCGGTCCGTTCGGAGCTCAAGACGCTGACCCGCCAGCTGCTCGGGGCGCTCGAAGCCAAGCAGCCGGATCAGGCCCGCGCGCTGCTGCAGGCGGTGGTGCGCAAGTACGACCGGGCCGCTTCAAAAGGCATCATCCACAGCAATACCGCGAACCGCTCAAAGTCCCGCCTCGCGGTGCGCGTCAACCGGCTCGCCTAGACACACCTCCAGCACGAGCGCCTCGACCTCCACCGCCGGCAAGACCCGGCCGCGCTTGATGTCGCGCTCCACGCGCCAGCAGCGCGCCAGCAGCTGTTGCAGATCGTCCAGCGACCGCCCGGCGATCTCGGTGCAGATGCGCTCCACCTGCCAGGCCTTCAGGCCGGTACCCGCCTGCTCCGGAGAAAGGCCCGCCGCCAGCAGCCGCTTGACCAGCACCCAGCGTTGCACCTGCCAGCTCACCAAGCTCAAGAGCTCCAGCGGCTCCTTGCCGGCCAGCACCTGATCCTGCATCGCTTCCAAGGCGCCGGCGGCGTCCCGCCGGCCCAGGGCTTCCACCAAGGCGAAGGGCTTGGCCGCCGGGCTCTCCCTCGCGGCGAACCGCTCCACCGGCAGGGATGCCCCGGCCCGGGCGAAGGGATGGCGCACGGAGAACTCCGCGTCGGCGAGCAGCACGACGCACGCGGTCTGCGCGATGGCCTCGGCATGCTGCAGCAGCGCCTCGGCGGCCTGGCTGGAGAGCCGGTCCGCCCGGTCCACGACGATGAGGCGCGCCCGGCCCATGGCCGGCTGCTGGCGGCACAGCGCGACCAGCGCGGCGGTGTTGGCATCGGCGCCGTCCGCCTGGTGCCGGTCCAGGGGGCCGACGCCCAGCTCGCGCTCCAGCTGCTGGATGCGCTGCAGCTTGCGGGGCCTATCCGGCCCCAGCAGCAGCCGCAATCCCCCATTCATACCAACTGGTTCCTCGACACCACAGAAACACAGAATTCCACAGAGGCACAGAGAATTTCGTAGTGGTCTCTCTGTGTTTCTGTGGTCCCTCTGTGTCTCTGTGGTATCACCAGTTCTCCACGATGCGCTCGACGATGCGCCGTGCTAAGTCCGTGATCGCGCGGTCCAGCCCTCCGGCCTCCGAGTCGGTGGCCGTGAAGTACGTCGTGTCGCCGGTCAGCCGGGTTTCATCCCACATCAGCGTGTTCGCGGTCTGGTCATAGAAGCGCAGGTCCACCACGAGGTTGAGGCGCCACTCCTCCACCTGCGAGTTCTGATCGTAGCGCAGCGCGTCGCGGCGGAACTCCACCACTTCCCCTTCCAGGCGCGTGTCGGCCTTCTCCGGCGGCGAGGGCCGCAGCGTGCCGGTGATCTGCAGCCTATCGAGGATGGCGTTGGTCAGGTCCACCTCCATGCGGTGGCGGTAGATGGGAAAGCGCTCGGTGCTGGTGCTGGCCCGGGTGATGTCCACGCGGTTGGTGAAGGGCTTGACGTAGATGGTCTTCAGGTGCCCGGCCAGGCCGGGGCGGGTGGTGTAGCCGCAGCCTGAGAAGAGACAGCAGACAGCAGACAGGAGACAGGAGACAGCGACGTGATGCCTGTGGAGAGTATGCGCTGATCCCTGGCTGCTGACCCCTGACCCCTGAGCGCTGGCTTCTATCACGGCTTCAGGACCTGGATGCGTTCGGCGGCCTTGGGCGCCCAGGAGGTGCGGGGAAAGCGGTCAACGATCGTCTGGTAGTAAACCACGGCGGCGTCCACCTTCCGGCGGTCCTCGTAGAAGCGGCCCACCTGATACTCGTGGGCCGCGCGCTGCTCCTTGAGCTCCTCGATGCGGCCGGCGGCGTCCTTGGTGAGTTCGTTCGTAGGATTGTCGCGCGAGAACGCTTCCAGCTGGCGGATGGCCGTGTCGGTGGGCGACTGATCGTAGCCGGGCTGGAACGTGCCCTTGAGGCTCGCCAGCGCGGTCTGGAACCTGGCGTCATCCACCAGCGGCGAATCCGGGTAGCGGGCGACGAGCTGCTCGAAGGCCTCCACCGCCTGCTCGTAGTCCTGCAGCCCCAGGTGGGCGAGGCCCAGCTTGTACTGGGCCAGCGAGCCGTACTCGCTGAACGGCCCGTCCTCGACGAGGGCCTCGAAGACCTCGATCGCCTTGTCCCGGGCCGGGATGAGCGCTGCGGTGCCGAGGAGCTTGCGCCGCTTGCCGGAGAGGAAAAAGTTGCCGATCTGGTACTCGCGCTCCAGCATCTCCTCGAAGCGCTTGCTCGACGGGTAGGTCTGGACCGCCTTGCGGTACTCGAGGAAGGCCTTGTAGTAGTCCCCCTCCTCTTCCGCGCAGCGACCCAGGTAGTACTGGGCCTCGGCCGCCTCCGGCGACTCGCGGTAGGCGTTGACCAGCTTCTTGAACTCGAGGCGGGCGCGCCGGTAGTCCTGCCGGTCGAAGAAGGCCACGGAGAAGACGAGCTGCTCCTCCGGGCTGTCCTTGACCGCGCCGGTGGGGCCGACCCAGCCGGTGCGGGGGGACCAGATCCAGCCGGCGTGCGCGGCGGGTGCTGCCGCCGCGCAGGCGAGGATGATGACCAGGGCTGGGAGGAGTCGTCGGGGGTCCATCGGCGCCTTCCACGATAGCAAAACTCGCCGCCGAAGTCTAGCTTGCCGCTGGCACCCCGGCTCGCTCAGAGGCGGGTTCCGGGCGCCCGGTGGCGGCGCACCGGCCGCGGCAACTCCTCGCGCCGGGGGGCGCTCGTCAGATAGCGCGGCCGTGCTCAAAGAGCCGTGCGCCGCCCCGGGCTGACCCCGCCATTCGCTCGCCGGGGGTGCCAGCGGCCCCACGAGCGGCATGGAATTCCGGGGACGGGTGGTCATAGCGCTCTTCAATGGCAAAGGGCTAAGAGGTCAATGGCGGTAGCATCGGGACGGGGCCGGACGCGATAGCGGCTGGGGCTCATGGCCGCGTAGAAGCGGGCGATCGGGTTCAGGCTGGCCGGGCCCCAGCGCATCAGGCCCCATTTCTTCAGGCGCTGCGCCAGGCGGTGGGCCAGGGAGGGATAGAGGCCGTACAGGTCCACCGCAGGGAAGACCTGCTTGAGCAATGCCTCTAGCTCCGGCGCGGTGAATTCCTTTTCATGCACGTGCAGCTTCTCATACGGCCGTCCGGCCTTCTGGTTGTGCTCCAAATTGAGCGTTGAGAGGCACACCAGGCCGCCAGGGGCCAGCACCCGGGCGATCTCGCGCAGAAACGCTACCAGCTTCGCCTCGGGGATGTGCTCGATGACCTGAAAGGCGCCTACCAGGTCAAACGAGCCGTCCGGAAAGGGCAGGGATAGCCCATCCGTGGCTCGAAACTGCAGGTTCGGGCGGGGGTACTTGGCTGCGGCCCGCTGCACGTTCGCGGGCGAGACGTCCACCGCTTTCACCTCGCGGGCGACCTGCGCCAGATAGTTAGCCCCATAGCCGTCGCCGAAACCGATCTCCAGCACCCGCCGCTCCTGGGCGAAACGCCTTGCAAAGTCGTACGCCGCCAGATGCTGGGCGAAGAACGCCGGGTCGGTCCGCTCCGGCACAATCATCCCCTCGGCTAGGGCATCCGGCGTGCGCGCGCGGTTATCGCTCATGCAGGGTTCCTTAACGATCTACAACCGTTGCAAGAGAGGCAAGATAAGAATGAGCCAGGGCACGGCCAGCAGAGTGGTGACGAGCCACAGGGCGTTGGAGAGCGGGCGGTCCAGCCCGAAGAGCAGCGGCAGCACCAGCGGCGAGACCGCCACCGGCATCGAAGCCTCCCACAGGATGATGGTGCGCGGCAACCCCCGTAAGCCCAGCAGCGTCACCAGCCCCCAGGCCACGGCCGGCGCATAGAGGAACTTGATGGCGCTCATCGTCCAGCAGGCGCGCAGCCACGGCCGCGGCGAGGCGAAGGCTAGCTGCGAGCCGACCGCGATCAGGTAGAGGGCCGTATCCAATGGGATGAGCACGTGGTTGAGGCGCTCCAGCAGCAGCGGCCTCGGCACGCCCAGCAGGCTGAGCACCGCGCCGGCGAACAGGCCTATAAAGGGAAAGAGGCGCAGCTCATCGCGCAGCGGCTCCCCACCCTGCCCTGCCTCCCGCGCATGCCCGTAGCGGGCGGCCAGCCTGAAGCCCAGGGTGTAGTAGACCGGGTTGAAGAACAAGAGGTAGAGCATGCACAGCGCGTAGCCGTACTCGCCGAAGAGGGCGAAGGCGGTCAAGGCACCGATATAGCCGACGTTGGAGAACAGCGCGCAGGTCAGAAAGCTGCCCTGCTGGGGCCGGGTCAGCCCCGCCCGCTGGGCGTACCAGCGGGCGGGGAGCAGCGTCGAGCAGGAGATGAGCCCGCCGATGACCGGCAGCAGCCACGGCTGGGAGCTGCGCAGGTTCACCTGCCAGAGGGAGAGGCACAGCACCAGCGGCGAGGGGCCGATGATGATCCAGCGCACCAGCCGGTAGGCGCGCGCCTGCGTGAGCACGCCCTGCCGGTGCAGGAACCGCCCGGCCGCCAGCGAGACGACCAGGAGGCTCAGACTTAGAAGGAGTCGTACGACCATGCTCCGCACTCCTGCGTGCGCACATCAAGACGTACCCCGTCGGTGCGCAGGCGCATCGCCCCGCAGTCCCTGGTGGAGCGCATCTGCGCCCCGGCGGCGCGCAGCGCGTGCAGCGTCTGCGGCGCCGGCAATCCCGGCCGCTCGCCCACGCTCAGCAGTGCCAGGCGCGGCTGCACCGCGCGAAAGAAGCGTTCGCCCGCTTCGCCCAGCCGGCTGCCGTGGTGCGGCACTTTGAGCACCTGGGCGCGCAGCGACGCCGGATCGCGCAGCAGCCAGGGCAACCCGCCTTCTTCCAGATCGCCCGTGAGCAAGAAACTCGCCCGTCCCCTTGTCAGTTTCATCACCAGCGATTGCTCGTTGCCGCCGCCCGGCATCCCGCCCGGCGGCGGATGCAGCACCTCGAGGCGCGTCCCCGGCGCCTCGCGCACGAGCGCGCCGCGGCGCACGGACTGCCACGGCACGCCCAGCGCGCGGCTCATCGCCCGCAGCGCGCGAAACGTCATCGTGTCATCTTCAACCCCGTTCGTCAAGATGCGCCCCACCCGCACGGCGCGCAACAGCGGCAGCGCACCGCCGATGTGGTCTTCATCGCCATGCGTCAGGATGAGCGCGTCGAGCCGGCCGATGCCCTCGTGCCGCAGAAACGGCACGACCACCGACTCGCCGGCCCGGCGCGCGCCCGCGTCCACCAGGAGGGTGCGGCCGCCCGGCATGCGGATCACCATCGCGTCGCCATGCCCCACATCCAGCAGGTCCAGCTGCAGCCAGCGCGAGGAGGCGAGGTGGTGCGCCGCGCCGACCGCCAGCCAGAGGCTGAAGGCCAGCAGCCAGGCCAGGCGCAGGCGGAGAGCCGGCCAGCCCACCCGGCGGGCGCCCACCGACAGCGCGAGCAGGCCGTAGTAGCCGGCGAGGAACCCCCACGAGGGCTGCCCCATCCACCCATGCCCGCCCGGCACCGATGCAAACCCTTGCACGCAGGCGGTGATCGCGCTCAGCAGCGCCTCCAGGACGCCGCGCATGGCCGGCAGCAGCGCCGCGACCCAGGTGCCGAGCAGCAGCGCGCCGAATCCCAGCAGCACCAGCAGGCTGATGAGGGGTGCGACGACGAGGTTCGCGGCCACTGAAATCGGCGAGACCAGGTGAAAGTACCAGAGCAGCATCGGCAAGAGCCCGACCCAGACGGCCGCGGTCGCGCTCATACTCGCGACCGCGTAGCGCCGCAGCCAGGCCGGCTGCAGCCAGGTGCAGCGCGGCAGCAGCCAGGCGCTCCATCGTCCGGCGAAGACGAGCAGGCTCAGGACCGCGCCAAAGGAGAGCTGGAACGACGGTTCGAAGAGCTGCATCGGGTCGGCGAGCAATAAGACGAGCGCGGCCGCAGCCAGGCCGTTGAGCCAGCTGATTGGACGATCCAGCCACAGCGCTCCGAGGACCAGCCAGGCCATGAGGGTGGCTCTGGCCACCGGCGGCTGCAGGCCGGTGAGCAGGCAGTAGCCGCCGAGGATGGGGGCAAGCAGCAGCAGGCGCACCCGCCACGGCAGGCCGAGCAGGCGCAACAGGAGCTCTAACGCAAGGGCGATGAGGCCGACGTGCGAGCCGCTGATGACCAGCAAGTGCATCGTGCCGGTGCGGATGAAGGCCTCCTTGAGCGGCCCATCCAGCTCGACGCGCAGGCCCAGCAGCGCAGATTGCAGCAGGCCGGCCTGCGGCTCGGCAAACACCCGGCCCAGTTCCTGCGCCCAGCGCCGGCGCAGGCGGAACACCGCAGCCAGCATCGGATTTCCGCGCCCGTGCCGAAGCACCACCAGCCCATCGAACGGCCGCGCGCGCAGCCGGCCGGTGATGCGCCGGCGCGCCAGCGCGGCCCGGGCGTCGTACTGGCCCGGGTTGCTCGCCGCCGGCAGCGCCGCCCACAAACCCTCCACCAGCAGCTCATCACCGTACTGCACCGCAGGCGCTCCGGGTGCCAGCGTAACCCGCAGGCGCCCTGACATCGGCCGCCATCCCTGCTCCTGCCGCAGATGCTCGACCCGCAGGGTCGCCAGCCGGCCCTCGCCGGGCAGCACGCGGGGCTCCTCATCAATGAGCCCGTGCAGGCGCGCGACCTGCCAGGAGGGCGGCACGACGCGGCCTACGCGCCAATCCGGGTGTCGGCGCCACAACGCCATGCGCAGGCTGCCGATGCAAACCCACAACAGCAGCAGCGCAATGCTGCGGCGGCGCGATGAGCCGGGAGCAGCCGCCATGGCAGCCAAGGCGAGCCCGATGGCCAGCACCAGCCAGGGCGGCGCTGCGATGCACCGGCCGAGCAACACCCCGGCGATGGTGGCGACGGCGATGGGGACCAATGGCGCGTGTTGTGGCATGCACAAAAAACGCAGGAGGGAGAGCGCTCCCTCCTGCGTGATGGGTTGTCCCCGGCTTGCGCCGGGGCCGGTGACGAACGGGCTTACGGCTTGGGGCGAGGCTTCACCGCCAGAATCACATACTGCATCAGCGCGTCGAGCGCTTTCGGATCAATGGCGATGAACTTGATGCCGGCCTCCACCGCGCGCTTGCGGTGCGTCTTGCTGATGATCTCGTACGCCTCGCTCCAGACCACCTCGCCGGTGAACTGGACCGGTTTCGGCCGGTCCGGCAGCGTCATGGACACCTCCAGATGCGTGCCCGGGGCCAGCTCCTGCTCCACGAAGATGCAGATGCCGCCGGCGCTGACGTTCTTGGTGACCATGCGCTGCGGCGGCGCCGTCGTGACGGCCCGGCACGTGACCTCGATGCGGGTATCCAGCCGGGCGAACTGGCGGCGCTCCTCCATTAGTCCTCCCCCACCGCGTAGCGCGGCGCCTCGTCAATTTCCCCCTGCTCGTAGAGCGTGAACCGCACTTCCCGAATGAAGCGCGAAGGCTGCAGCAGCACCGAGCCGCCGCCGCGTCCGCCCAGGTCAATGAGCGGATGCGTCAGGTACAGCTCGTCCTTGGCCCGGGTGGAGGCGACGTAAAAGATGCGCCGCTCCTCTTCCTCGCCTTGCTCTTCCCGCAGCGCCGCCTGTGAGGGAAAATCCCCCTCGCACAGGCGCAGGATGAACACCGTGCGCCACTCCAATCCCTTGGCCTGGTGCACCGAACTGAGGATGAGCCGCTCCGGGTCCTGGGTGCTGCGGCCCTGCACGTCCTGGCCGTAGAGCTCGCCCAGCAGCACCAGCTCCGAAAGGAAGCTGCGCAGGCTGCGGTAGGTCCGCGCGAAGACCGCGAGCTGCTGCAAATCCTGCAGGCGCGCCTCCGCCCCCTCGTACTGGCTGCGCAGGTAGTCGAGGTAGCCGGTCTCGACCACGGCGGCGATGAGCTGTGCCGGGTGCGGGTCCTCGTCGAGCCTGGCGCGCAGGGCGCGCAGGTCCCGCTGGAACCGGGTCAGCGAGGCGCGCGCCGAGGGTGCCACCAGGCCGCCCAGCGGCTCGGCCAGGGCGGCCTGCAGCGGGTTCGCGGCCTTGGCGATCGCCTCCCAGAGCTTCGCGGCGGTGGCGTTGCCGATGCGCGGCAGCATGAGCCACAGCCGCCGCCAGGCGATCTCATCCAGCGGATTCTCCAGAATCTTCAAATACGCCACCACATCCTTGATGTGGGCCTGCTCGAAGAAGCGCACACCGGAGCGCACCTCGTAGGGGACATTGCGCTTGATGAGCTCGGCCTGCAGCATCGAGGAGTGCGCGTGCGCGCGGTAGAGCACCGCCATGTCGGCCAGCGGCACGCCCTCGTCGCGCAGCTGGAGGATGCGCTCGGCCACGAACGCGGCCTCCTGGTACACGTCGTTGAGCGGCAGCACGACCGGCAGCACGCCCTCGGGCCGCCGGGCGGTGAGCGTCTTGCGGTACTGCAGCGCGTTGTTGGCGATGCTGGCGTTGGCGAAGTCGAGGATCTGCGGGGTGGAGCGGTAGTTGACCTCGAGCTTGAAGATCTCGGTGCCGGGGTTGCGCTCGGGGAATTTCAGGATGTTGTCGTAGTGCGCCCCGCGGAAGCGGTAGATGCTCTGACTGTCGTCGCCGACGACCATGAGGGTGCGGCCGTTGTGCGCGGCGATGCGCTCGATGATCTGCGCCTGCACCACATTGGTGTCCTGGTACTCGTCCACCAGCAGGTGCCGGAATTGCGCGCCGAGCTTGGCCGCGACCTCCGGCCGGCCCTCCAGCAGCGCGAGCCAAAAGCGCAGCAGGTCGTCGTAGTCCAGCGCGTTGGCCGCGCGCTTCTTCGCGTGGTAGCGCCGGCTGACCTCCTGCAGCGCCTCGACCCATTCCAGGAAATGGGGGGTGCGCTCTTCCACCACGTCGGCGAGCGGGCGCTGCGTGTTGAACGAGATGCTGATCAGATCCTCGATGAGCGCCGGCGCCGGGAAGCGCTTCTCCTCCACCTTGACCTTCGCTTCCGTGATGGCAACCTTGATGAGGTCCCGCTGGTCCTCCTCATCGAGGATGGAGTAGTTGGAGCGCAGCCCCACCAGGGGCGCGTGGCGGCGCAGCAGCCGGTTGCCCAGCGCGTGGAACGTGCCGCCCCACACCTGGGAGGCGGCGGCGCCGATGAGCGACTCAACACGGCCCAGCATCTCCCGGGCCGCCTTGTTGGTGAAGGTCGCCAGCAGGACCTGCGAGGGCTGGACCCCGCGGCTGATGAGCCAGGCCACCCGGTAGGTGATGGTGCGGGTCTTGCCGGAGCCGGCTCCGGCGATGACGAGCTTGGGGCCCTCGCCGCAGGTGACCGCGGCGCGCTGGGCTTCGTTAAGGTCCCGCACCAAATCCAGCGCCAGGTCGGCGCCGGGCGAGGCGCGCAACGTGAATGTCCTTGTCATCGGAGAAACTCGTCCATCAGGATGACGGAATCGCGGTCGAGGATTTGGCGGGCGTCGGCGGCGATGGTGTAGCGCTTGCCGTCGAAGGCGAGGATCCGGTCGGCGATGAGCTGCTGGAGGCTCTCCTCCGGGAAGTTGTCGTGGAGGAACAGCATCTCCTTGAGGGCCTCGAAGGCCGCGCCCTGCGGATGGTCGCGGTAGAGGAACGTCAGCACTTCGCGCGTTTGGATGTCTTGCGTGACGTCCACGAGCCGCTGGCGCAGTGCGGTGTTCATCCTTACTCGTGCTTGGATCCCCGCAGCGCGTCCTGGAAGGCGCGCACCGCGTTGCCGACCCCCCGGGCTAGCTCCGGCAGGCGGGTGGGCCCGACGACCACCAGCGCGATGATCGCGATGACCACGAGCTCTCCGATGCCCAGATTGCCCATCTTATGGCGTCCCGACCGCCGCGTATTCGCGCAGCGCTTCGATCGTTTTCGGCCCGATGCCGGAAACCCGCTGCAGCGATTCCGGCGACGCGAACGGGCCGTGCCGCCGCCGCTCCTCCACGATGCGCGCGGCCAGCGCCCTGCCGACCCCTGGAAGGCGCTCTAATTCTGCAACGCCGGCCGTGTTGATGTCAACCCGCCTCGCCGCCGCCAGCCGCGCATCCCACCCCGCCCCTTCGCGTGCGTCAGCCGGCCTCACCGACTGATGACGCCGCTGCCACGCGACAAGGGCGAAACCGAGTAATACCAGTGCCCCCAACCAGGCCGCCGCACGTTGTTCTCGGTCTCTAGTCTCGTGTCTCATGTCTCAAATCACGATGTTGACCAGCCGTTTCGGGACGACGATGACCTGCTTGACCGGCTTGCCGTCGAGGAACTTCTTCACCTGGACATCC
>JACQRG010000059.1 GCA_016206565.1 Candidatus Omnitrophota bacterium
GAGACGTCCCTGCGCCTGTCCGTGCCGCACGGGGAGGGCGCGCTGGAAGCCGGGGTCTGGACCGCGCCGTTGCCCGGCTCCTCCGCGACCACGTACTTCATTGAGCAGCCGGCGCTCTTCGACCGCGACGGCCTCTACCAGGTCCAGGGCAAGGATCATCCGGATAACCTCGCGCGATTCAGCGTCTTTTCGCAGGCCGCACTGCGCTTGCTGCCCGCGCTGGGCTGGCAGCCGGACATCCTCCACGCGCACGACTGGCAAACCTCGCTGGTGCCCGCGCAGCTGCGCGTTGGGGCGATGGCGCAGGAGCCGCTCTTCGCGCCGATCGGCACCGTCCTGACGATCCACAACCTCGCCTATCAGGGGCTCTTCCCGAAGGACCAGTGGGCGCTGACGCGCCTGCCCTGGTCCGCGTTCACCATGCAGGGGCTGGAGTTCTACCACCAGATCAACTGCCTCAAGGGCGGGCTGGTCTGCGCGGATGCGCTGACCACCGTCAGCCCGACCTACGCGGCGGAAATCCGCACCAAGGAATTCGGCTGCGGCTTGGAAGGGGTGCTGGAGGAGCGGCGCGAGGACCTCGCCGGGATCCTCAACGGCATTGACCCCGACGCGTGGGATCCGCGCAGCGACCGCCATATCGCGGCGCCCTACGGCCCCGAGTCGCTCGCCGGCAAGGCGCGGTGCAAGCTGGACCTGCAGCGTCGCCAGGGTCTGGCCGAGGGGCGCGGCTTGCTCATCGGCATGATCCAGCGCTTGGCCGAACAGAAGGGCATTGACATCTTCACGCAAGCGCTCGAGCGGCTCATGGCGCTGCCGGTGCAGCTCGTGCTGCTGGGCACCGGCGAGCCGAAGTACCACGAGCAGCTCACCGCCCTGGCCGCGAAGTTCCGCGGGCGCTTCGCGCTGGCCCTGGCGTTCGACAACGCGCTCGCGCACCAGATCGAAGCCGGCGCGGACGCGTTCCTCATGCCCTCGCGCTTCGAGCCGTGCGGGCTCAACCAGATGTACAGCATGCGCTTCGGCACCGTGCCCATCGTGCGGCGCGTCGGCGGCCTGGCCGACACGGTGGTGGACGCCACGCCGCCCGCGTGCGCCCAGGGCGGCGCGAGCGGGTTCGTGTTCGAGCCCTACACCGCGGAGGCGCTGCTGACGGCGGTGCGCCGCGCCGCCACGGCCTTCCAGGACCGCCGGCTCTGGGCGCGCCTGATGCAAACCGGCATGCAGCAGGACTTCTCGTGGACCCGGTCGGCGCGCGCGTACGAACGGGTATACCAGCGTGTGCTTGCGAAGAAGCTCCAACCCGCCGTCAGCCCCAAGCGCTAGGCGCTCCCCGTGCTCGCCACCCTGACCCTCAACCCCTCGCTGGATGAGTGGGTGCGACTGCCCCGCCTGCGCGTCGGCGCGCTGAACCGCGCCGCGCAGTTTGAGCGGTATCCCGGCGGCAAGGGCATCAACGTCTCGCGGGTGCTGCACGAGCTGGGCGAACCGACCGTGGCCTTCGCGCCGGCCGGCGGGGCCGACGGGCTGATCCTCTGCTCCCTCATGCGGCGGCTGGGTGTGGCGCATGAGTTCGTGGGCATCCCGGGCAGCACGCGCAACAACTACAAGCTCGTCACCGAGCATCCCCGCGCGTTCACCGAGGTGAACACCTCCGGCCCCCCGCTGTCGGCCTCGGCGCTGCAACGGCTGCTGCGCCGCCTCTGGGCGCACCGGCCGCGTCCCCGCTGCCTCGTGCTCTGCGGCGCGCTGCCCCCGGGCCCGGCGGCCTCCACCTATGCGCGGCTGATCCGCCAGGCGCGCCGGCGCGGGCTGCCATGCGTCCTGGACGCGTCAGGTGCTGCGCTGCGCGCAGGGCTGCCAGCCGGGCCGTTGCTGGCCAAGCCGAACCGCGCCGAAGCCGAGGAGCTGCTCGGCCGGCCGGTGCGCAGCGCGGTGCAGGCCATTACGGCCGCGCAGACGCTGGCCGCCCTGGGGCCGCAGGTCGTCATCCTGTCGTTGGGCGCGGACGGCGCGGTCATGGCGCTGCGCCGGCCGCAGCAGGTCTGGCAGGCGAGGGCCCCGCGCGTGCGGGTGCAGTCGGCGGTCGGCGCCGGAGATGCCCTCGTCGGCGGCTGGGTCGCCGGCTGGAGCCGCGGCTGGGCGATGCCTGAGGCGTTTCGGCTGGGCGTGGCCTGCGGCACGGCGGCGGTCATGACGACCGGCACGGCGCTGTGCCGCCGGCGCGACGTGCAGCGACTGCTGCCGCGCGTGGCCGTGCGCCGGGTCCGATGACTTCCCGCCGTGATGCCTCGAAGTCTCGTAAGTGTTTGACGCTGGCAGGGGCCTCTGCTAAACTGAGGCCGAGTTCACACACCGACACTGCGTGAGATGGGAGTACTCGCCGCCGGATTGCTGGTTCTCACCGGACTGCTCACCGCCGCGGTCGGGTGCGCGGCGGCCGGCAGCCGCCTGCAGTCGGCTCACCGCCTCCATCGTCGCACCGCCGCCCTGGCCACCGCCGGGGGCGAAGAGTGGCATGCGTGGTTCGTCGGCGGGTTTTCCGGCATGACGCTCGGTGTCAGGTGGCTGCGGGTCGCCGTGCTGTGGGGCGCGTGGATGGCGGCCGCGCTGTGCTTGATTGGCTTAGGCATTCGCCTCGTATAGCGTTTCAAACCCTTGTCGCACGCAGCAGGAACCCTACCGCACGTTTCCGTCATCGGCGCAGGACAGGTCGGGGCCACCACCGCTCACCTCATGGCCCTGAAGGGCCTGGCCGATGTCACCCTCATTGATATCGTCGAGGGCCTGGCCCAGGGCAAGGCGCTGGACTTAGCCCAGTCCGCGCCGGTCGAGGGGTTTCACGGCCGGATTCGTGGCACGACCGATTTCAGCGCGCTGGCCGGCAGCCGCCTGGTCGTCGTCACGGCCGGGCTGGCCCGCAAGCCGGGGATGTCGCGCGAGGACCTGCTGGCGGCCAACGCCGGCATCGTCGGGCCGATCGCCGAGCGCGTCGCCGCCCTAGCACCGCAAGCCATCCTCCTTGTGGTCACGAACCCGCTCGACATCATGGTGGCGCTGGCCCTGCAGCGGACCGGCTTTCCGCGGCAGCGGGTGATGGGCATGGCCGGCGTGCTGGATACCGCGCGGCTGCGGGCGTTCATCGCCCAGCGTCTGGGGGTGGCGCCGACTGACGTGGAGGCGATGGTCCTCGGCTCGCACGGCGACCTCATGGTGCCGCTCAAGCGCACGATTCTGGTCAAGGGCAAGCCGTTATCCGCCCTGCTGCCGGACGCCGAGATTGAGCAGCTGCTGCAGCGCACCAAGGACGGCGGCGCTGAGATCGTCAAGCTTCTCAAGCAGGGCAGCGCGTTCTACGCGCCGGCCAGCGGCCTGGTCGAGATGGCCGCCGCGATCCTGGGCAACACGCGCAAGACCCTGCCCGTGTGCGCCTGGCTTGAGGGCGAGTACGGGCTGCGGGACGTCTGCCTCGGCGTGCCGGTCCAGCTGGGTGCCTCCGGCATCGAGCGCATCGTCGAGCTGGAGCTGACCCCGCAGGAGCGCCAGGCGCTGGCGGCGTGCGCCGAGCAGGTGCGGCAGGGCATCAAAAGCTTGACCACCCTTCCGGCGGCGACCACATGAGCGCGCCAGGCGGATCGGCCTCTTCGCCGGCGAGCCAGGTGCGCAAGGGCCTGGAGGGTGTTATCGCCTCGGCGACCAGCGTCGGGGACGTGGACGGCGCCCACTGCCGGCTCATCTATCGCGGCTACTCCATTGACGAGCTGGTCGGCAAGACCAGCTTCGAGGAGGTCAGCCACCTCCTGCTGGAGGGCGCACTCCCCACCCGCGCGCAGCTAGGCGCGTGGACCAAGCAGCTCGACGCCGCCCGCCCCTTAGAGCCGCAGGCGCTCTCCTGCCTGCAGGCGCTGCCCGCGTCCGCCGATCCCATGGCGCTGCTGCGCACGGCCGTTTCCGTTCTGGGATTGTATGATCCGGACGCGGAGGACATGGCGCTCGAGGCCATGAAGCGCAAGGCGGTCAGGTCCATCGCCAAGACGGCGACGATCGTGGCGGCCATCGGCCGGTTGCGCCAGCGCCAGCAGCCCATCGCGCCGAAGACGGGGTTGCCCCATGCGGCGAATTTCCTGTACATGCTGCTGGGCCAGGAGCCGCCGGCGGAGCATGCCCAGGCGCTTGACGCCTACTTCGTGCTGCTGGCCGAGCATGGCCTCAACGCGTCCACCTTCACCGCGCGCACGGTCACCGGCACCCAGTCCGACTATTTCTCCGCGATCACCGCCGCCATCGGCACGCTCAAGGGGCCGCTGCACGGCGCGGCGAACCGCAAGGCCATGGACATGCTCCTCGAAATCGGCCGCCCGGAGCAGGTGGAGCCGTACGTGCAGAAGACGCTGGCCGACCACAAGCGCTTCATGGGCTTCGGCCACCGGGTCTACAAGGGCGAAGACCCGCGCGCCAAGCACCTAAAGGCCATCGCCAAGCGCCTGAGCGAACACTCGAAAGAACCCCAATGGTTCGCCATCTCGGAGCGGCTGCAGGAGGCTGTCCAGAAGGCCAAGGGCCTCTCCATCAACGTTGATTTCTATTCCGCGTCGCTGCTGCATTACATCGGCATCCCCACCGAGCTCTTCACGACGATGTTCGCATGCGCGCGCATGCCGGGCTGGTCCGCCCATGTCATCGAGCAAGCCTTAGACAACCGCCTCATTAGGCCCCTCGCCGAGTACATCGGCCCGCGCGACCTGCGCTTCGTCCCGCTCGACCAGCGCCTCCAGCCTCTTTGATGAGGCTCCACGAGTATCAAGCCAAGCGCCTGCTCGCCTCCGCCGGCATCCCCGTGCCCCGGGGGCAGGCGGCCCTGACCGCGGCCGAAGCCGCCGCGGCCTACACCGCCCTGGCCCGGCAGTGCGGAGCGTCTGCCGGATTCACCTGCCACGTGAAAGCGCAGCTCCATGCCGGCGGGCGAGGCAAGGCCGGCGGCGTGCTCGTGGCGCGCAGCGCGCAGGAAGCGTCCGCCCATGCGGCCGGGCTGCTGGGCCGCCGGCTCGCGACGCATCAGACCGGCCCGGAGGGGTTGCCGGTCGCCGCGGTGCTGCTCGAGGAGCGCATCGAGATCGCCAAAGAGTGGTACCTGGCGCTGACCGTGGACCGGTTCGCCGCGCAGCTGGTGGTCCTGGCCAGCCGGCGGGGCGGGGTGGACATCGAGGAGGTCGCCGCGAAGGAGCCGGCGATGATCGTGCGCGAGCCGCTCGAGGCGCTCGAGGGCCCGACGCCGCAGGCATTGGCGCGCATCGCGCAGGCGCTGGGCTGCGCGAGCACCCAGGCCGAGGCGTGCCAGCGGATCGTGCGCGCGCTCTGGCAGCTCTTCACGTCCCAGGACGCCTCGCTCATCGAGATCAACCCGCTGGTCGCCACCCCGGACGGCCGGCTGCTCGCGCTGGATGCCAAGGTCACGCTCGATGACAACGCGCTGTTTCGCCACGCCGACTTGGCGGCGCTGCGCGATGAAAGCCAGGAGCATCCGCTGGAGCTGCAGGCCGGCCGCATCGGCATCTCCTACGTCGGGCTCGACGGCACCATCGGCTGCCTGGTCAACGGGGCCGGCCTGGCCATGGCCACCAACGACATCATCAAGCTCGCCGGCGGCTCGCCGGCCAACTTCCTCGACGTGGGCGGCGGGGCCAACGTGGAGCAGGTGACGAAGGCCTTCTCGATCATCCTCGCCGACCAGAGGGTCAAGGCGGTGCTGGTCAACATCTTCGGCGGCATCATGCGCTGCGACTGGGTTGCGCAAGGGCTGCTTAACGCGACCCGGCAGCTCGACGTCCAGATGCCCATCGTGGTGCGGCTGCAAGGCACCAACGTCGAGGAGGGCCGGCGGCTGCTGACCCAGGCCAAGCGCCTGAACCTCATCAGCGCGGATGAGCTGGAAGAGGCGGCCAAGAAAATCGTGGAGCTGAGTAAAAGCGGTGAACCCCGAACCCCACGGTCATGAGCATCTTGATTGGCAAGGATACTCGCGTGCTTGTTCAAGGGATTACGGGTCAGGCCGGGGCGTTCCACGCCGAGAAGATGCTTGAGTACGGCACGGCGGTGGTCGGCGGGGTGACCCCGGGCAAAGGCGGGGGCACCGTCCACGGCGTGCCGGTGTTCAATACGGTGCGCGAGGCGGTGGCACAGGGCGGGGCGAACGCGACGGCGATCTTCGTGCCGGCGAAGTTCGCGAAAGACGCCATCGTCGAGGCCATGGAGGCCAAGCTGCCGCTGATTGCGGTCATCACCGAGGGCATCCCGACGCTGGACATGCTCCAGGTTCGCCGCCGGCTGGCCGGCAGCGGTACCCGCCTCATCGGCCCGAACTGCCCAGGCCTGATCACGCCGGGGGCGTGCAAGGTGGGCATCATGCCGGGCTACATCCACAAGCCGGGCACGGTCGGGGTGCTCTCGCGCAGCGGCACGCTGACCTACGACGCGGTCTATCAGCTCACCCAGGCCGGGCTGGGCCAGTCCACCTGCATCGGCATCGGCGGCGATCCGGTCTTAGGCTCCAGCTTCGTGGACCTGCTGGGCCTCTTCGAGCAGGACCCGGGCACCGAGGCGGTGGTGCTCATCGGCGAGATCGGCGGCACCGAAGAAGAGGAAGCCGCCGCGTTCATCCAGGCGAAGATGCGCAAGCCGGTCTTCGCCTTCGTGGCGGGCCGGATGGCCCCCAAGGAGAAGCGCATGGGGCACGCCGGCGCGATCATCGCCGGAGGCAGGGGCAGCGCCGCGGAGAAGTACGCGGTGCTGCGCCGCGCCGGGGCGACCACCATTGACAGCCCGGCGGCCATCGGCCGCACGGTCAAGGCGGCGCTGGGTGCGCGCGCCGTGGCGCGTTGACCCAGGACCGGCGGCGTGCTATGCTGAGCACCCCTTAAAGGAGCGCCCATGAAAGACCGTGTCGAGAAAGTCATCAATCGTATCCGGCCGGCGGTGCAGATGGACGGCGGCGATATCCAACTGGTGGACGTGGTGGACGGCGTGGTGAAGCTGCGGCTCATCGGCGCCTGCGTGGGCTGCCCCTCCTCGACGATGACGCTGAAGATGGGCATCGAGCGCGCCATCCGCACCGAGGTGCCGGAGATCACCGGCGTCGAGGCGGTGGAGTAGGCTTGCGAAAAAACGCTTGACACCAGTTGCAGGGCGGCTATACTGGCGTTCCGAACGACGGACAAGGTCGTTTTCTTTTAGGGAATAACTTGAGACTCTGTCTCATTTAATTTATCGCAGTAGTTAAGACTGAGTCTCATTATTTCATCCCAGGACATGAGACACAATCTCAATCAGCAGTTGCCCATGACGCCCAAGCAGGCCGCGGCCCGCTTTGAGCGGGTGCAGGAGCTGCTCACGCGGCACAACATCCGGCTCACCCCGGAGCGGCGGCTTATTGTCGAGCGGGCGGTGGCGTTCCTGCACTTCACCGCCGAGGGGCTGGTGAGCGACGTGCACAAGCGCGACTCCTCCGTCGCGCGCGCGACGGTCTACCGGACCCTCGCCTTGCTGCAGGATGTCGGGGTGGTGGAGAAGCACGACTTCCGCTACGGCCCGCCGAACTACGAGGCGACCTTCGCCAAGGCGCACCACGACCATTTGATGTGCATCCACTGCGGCGAGATCATCGAGTTCCAGGAGCCCCGGGTCGAGACCATTCAGGAGGAGGTCGTGCGCCGCTACGGCTACGAGCTGCTCTCTCACACGCACAAGCTCTACGGATTGTGCAAGCCGTGCCAGCGCAGCGCCTCCAAGCGGCTGCGCAGCGCCGTGCCTCCCGCCCTGCACGTGGAGGAGGTCGTCGCATGATCCCACCCCCTGCTGGGTTTCGCCATCGTCGGGCATCCACTGCGTGGGCGAAACGGTCGCTGCGGCGCAGCGGCCGGCCTACGGCCAGCCAGCAGGGGGTGGGATGATGGCGCCCACCACCGTGCCGCCGCGAATCCTGTCGCAGATCATGGACGCGATCGCGAGCATCCGCTACGGTTCGGTGCAGATCATGATCCAGGATGCGCGCATCGTCCAGATCGAGAAAGCGGAAAAGATTCGGCCGACGCTCTCCGCCGACCTGACACCAGGAGGCCTCAGCGACACCCCTGGGCATACCGACCGGACGACCGGAGGTTCCCCCGCACCATCAGGCCCCTAGGGGCCGGGAGCGTTCCTCATGGGTCGTTTCGGGTTCGTGTGGGTGAGCGTCTGTCTGATGGCGGCCCCGCCGGCGTGGGCCCAGGTGGGCGCGGCGCGGCGCCGGCTCTCGGAAGTGACCGTGACGGCGGAGGAGCTGCGCGCCGAGGAGTTCTTCTTGCCGGACGTCGCCGGAACGGCCAACCAGGCGGGCAAGAAGACGTCGGTCATTGACCTTCAGCCCCGGCCGGCCATCGTGAACAACAACTACCGCCAGGCGCTGGCGAAGACCCCGGGGCTGCTGCTGAGCGAAGAGACGACGCCGCTCTTGAGCGTCGGCTACCGGGGGCTGGAGCCCCACCGCGCCCAGTTCACGCAGGTGCTCAAGGACGGGATGCCGATTCACGCCGACATGTTCGGCTATCCCGAGGCGTATTACGTGCCGCCGCTGGAACAGGTGCATCACATTGATTTCGTCCACGGCGGCGCGGCGCTGCAGTACGGACCGCAACCGGGCGGGGCCCTCAACTACGTGACGCACATGCCGCGGACCGACAAGGCGTTTGCGTTGCGGACCCATCACACTCTTGGCAGTGATGAGTTGTACTCGACGTACAATGCGGTTGACGGAACGATGGGCCGGACGGGGTACTAC
>JACQRG010000060.1 GCA_016206565.1 Candidatus Omnitrophota bacterium
GGGCCGCGCCGAGGCCATCCTGCCCAAGGCCGAGCGCATCCCCCACGAGGAATACCACCAGGGCGACCGCATCCAGGGCTACATCCTGGAAGTCCAGAAATCCGCCAAGGAGCCCTCGATCGTGCTCTCGCGCGTGCACGAGGGCTTCATCCGCGGCCTCTTCTCGCTGGAGGTGCCGGAGATCGCCGAGGGGATCGTGGAGATCAAGGGGCTGGCCCGCGAGGCCGGCGACCGCACCAAGATCGCCGTGGCCTCCAAGGACCCCAAGGTGGACTGCGTCGGCGCGTGCGTGGGCATGCGCGGCACGCGGGTCAAGAACATCGTGCGCGAGCTGCACGGCGAGCGGGTGGACATCATCCGCTGGCACGACTCGCCGAAGGAGTTCATCGCGGCGGCCCTCTCGCCGGCGAAGATCGCCGAGATCCAGGAGGACGCCGGGACCAAGTCGGCCCTGGTCATCGTGGACGACGACCAGCTCTCGCTGGCCATCGGCAAGCGGGGGCAGAACGTCCGCCTGGCCTCGAAGCTGGCGGGCTGGCAGCTGGAGATCAAGAGCCGCAGCCAGCAGGCGGCCGTCGCCTCGGCCCTGCGCGATCTGCCCGGCATCGGCCCGACGATGGAGGCCCGCCTCAACGAGGCCGGCATCACGACCATCCAGCAGCTGGCGGCCCTGACCTTTGAGCAGCTGACGGCCATCAAGGGCGTCGGGGAGCGGACCGCCCAGAAGATGCTGGAGGCCGCACGGCAGGCGCTGGCCAAGGCCGCCGAGGTTGCGGCGCAGGCGGCGCAACCGGACGCCGCAGAAGCGGGGGCGGATGCCGCCACCGCGCCCGAACCCCAAGCAGAACCCCAGATGACCGAGACTGCGCAGAGTCCAGAGGGCGATGCGCCGGCAACGCACGAGGAGCCGCCGGCCGAACCACCGGCCGAACCCCCGGCCTCGGATACCGCCCCATCACCGTAGAGCGAGGAGCATGCGCGTTGCCGAATTAGCGAAAGAGCTGCACCTGACCGCCCCCGAGCTGCTGGTCAAGCTCAAGACCCTGCGCATCCAGGCCAAGGCTTCGACCAGCGTGCTGGACGCGGATTCGGTCAACCGCGCCCGCAAGGCGCTCAAGGCTTCACCTGCGAAGAAGCCGGCACCCAAGGCGAGCGCGGCCAAACCCGCCGCGCGCAAACTTGCCGTTGCGCCGCCGCCGGCAAAGGCCGTCACGGCCCTCGCGCGCCCGAAGGCCGCGCCTGTCGCGCCCCCGGCCCGACCCGAGCCGGGGCGGGCCAAGCCGGCCGCCGCCCCGGCCGCGACCATCGCCAAACCATTACCCAAGCCCATCCCCCCGGCCCGCCTCCCCGGCCCGCCAGCCGGGGCGGGCCAGCCAGAGCCGGGGCGGGCGGCAAAGCCAGCCCACAAGCCTGCGGCGCCGGTCAAGGCGGCCCCGCCGCCGGAACCGGCGGTGGCACCGGCGGCGCGGGAGCCGAAGCTGCTGGAGCTGCGGTTTCCGGTCACGGTCAAGGACCTGGCGGCGAAGATGGACGTCGGGCCGGCCGAGGTGATCAAGACGCTGATGCAGCAGGGCGTGTTCGCCTCGATGCTGCAGCCGCTCGACGAGGCGACGGCGACCAAGGCGGCGCAGGCGTTTAACTGCGAGATCCTGCCGCAGCCCACGCTCGAAGAGCAGGTGCTGGAGGGCACGAAGCCGGACCCTGCGCGGCTGGCCTTCCGCGCGCCGGTCGTGACGTTCATGGGGCATGTGGACCACGGCAAGACCAGCCTGCTCGACGCCATCCGGCAAGCCAAGGTGGCGGAGAAGGAGGCCGGCGGCATCACCCAGCACATCGGCGCCTACGAGGTCCAGCTGGAGAAGGGCCGCGTGGCGTTCCTGGACACCCCGGGCCATGAGGCCTTCACGGCCCTGCGCGCCCGCGGGGCGAACGTGACCGACATCGTCGTGCTGGTCGTGGCCGCCGATGACGGCGTGATGCCGCAGACGGTGGAGGCGATCGACCA
>JACQRG010000063.1 GCA_016206565.1 Candidatus Omnitrophota bacterium
GACGAGCTTGCCCTGGCGGTCCAGGTGGAGCAGGTGGCCGCGCTGCCGGTCGGCCTCATCGTAGAGCGCGGGCACCATCGCGTCGAACTCCCGGATGATGGCCTCGCACAGCGGCCCCGCCCGCTCGGCGGTGGTGATGACGATGAAGTCATCGCCGCCGATGTGCCCGACGAACTCGGCGGACGTGCCGCCGCGCTTGACCGTCTCCAGCAGCACCTGGGCGGTGCGCTGAATCACCTCATCCCCCCGCTTGAAGCCGTAGTGGTCGTTGAACGCCTTGAACCGGTCCAGGTCAATGTAGCAGACCCCGAGGGAGCCGCCTCGGGCGATGCGCTGCTCCAGCTCGTACTGGATGGACGTGTTGCCGGGCAGGTGCGTGAGCGGGTTGGCTTCAAGGTCCCTCGTCGTGCGCCGCAGCACCATGGTGACCCGCGCGAGCAGCTCTTCCGGCTCGAACGGCTTGACGACGTAGTCGTCCGCGCCGGCGTTCAGGCCCTGCACCTTGTCCTCCACCTCTTTCTTGCCGGTGAGCATGATGACGGGCACGTGGCTTAAGAGGACATCCCGCTTGAGCTGCTCGCAGATCTGCGGTCCGGTGAGCCCCGGCATCTGGTAGTCCACGATGAGCAGGTCCGGAGGCTGCGCGCGCACGGCGTCGAGGGCCGCCTGGCCGTCGGGGGTCTCGGTCACGGCGAACCCGGCCGGCTCGAGCACGCAGCGCAGGATGTCGCGCAGGTCCGGGTCGTCGTCCGCAATGAGGATGCGCGTCATGCCGCGGCCTCCTCCATCGGGAGACGGAACAGGAACGTGCTGCCTTTGCCCGGCTGCGACTCAACCCAGATGCGCCCGTGATGGGCCTCGATGATGCGCCGCACGAGGGCCAGCCCCAAGCCGGTACCTTTCACCTGCTGGTTGACGGGGGCGGTGGAGCGGTAGAACTCCTGGAACAGCTTCGGCAGGTCCTCCGGCGGGATGCCGCAGCCGGTGTCGCTGACGCTCGCCAGCACCGTGTCGCCGTCCCGGCGCAGGCCCACCTGAATCGAGCCGCCCTCCGGGGTGTACTTGATGGCGTTGGAGAGCAGGTTGATGAACACCCGCTGCAGGTGCTGTGGGTCGCCGACGAGCTGCTGCACGCCGTCGAGGTCGGTGGCGTAGCGCAACCGCTTGGCCTCGAGCTGCGGGCGCACCAGGTCGTGCGCGGAGGCCAGCAGGTCCGCCACGGCGATCGGCTTGCGCTCCATGGTCACGCGGCCGGACTCGATGCGCGCGATGTCCAGCAGGTCGTTGATGAGCTGCGTGAGGGCGTCCACGTGATGTTCGATCTTCGCCAGGCGCTCGCTCTGCGGCTTGGCCAGCGGGCCGAACTGGCCCGTTCCGAGCAGGGCGGCATAGCCCTTGATGGCCGCCATCGGCGTGCGCAGCTCGTGCGAGACGGCCGACACGAAATCGCTCTTGGCTTTATTCAGGCGCAGCAGCTCGGCGTTCGCATCGGCCAGCTCCTGCGTGCGCTGCTGCACCTTCTGCTCGAGCTGGCGGCTGGACGTCCAGCTTTCCTCATACAGGGCCGAGTTCTCGATCGCCGTGACCAGGTGATTGGTCAGCACGGCGACGAGGTCCTCGTCCGCTTGTGTCTGCGAGGTGCCGCGGTAGGTGCGACCCAGCAGCAGGCATCCCGCCGGGCCGGGCGAGGGGATGATGCCGGCGAGCACCGCGCTCTGGACGCCGAGGAGCTCCAGCAGCTGCCGCTGTGCAGGGGACGACGCCGAGCCTACGTCCAGGACGCGGGGAGCGGGGTTGCTCAGCACTTGCTTGACGAGGCCGTGGCGCAGCAGGTGCTCCTTGAGCGCCTCCGCCGCTTGCGGGTCCAGGCCGACGCAGGAGGCCCACTCCAGGTGCTCGAAGTCCTGGCACATGCCCAGCAGCGCCTTGGAAAAGCCGAAGTTGGCCACCAGCGCCCCATCCAGCTTGCTGTACACCTCTTCCGGCCGAAGGCTGACCTGCAGCTGCCGGCCGAGCGCGTGCAGCGCCATCAGGGACGCGAGGCGGCGGTCGAGCTCTTCCTGGGCGCGGTGCAGCTCCAGGTCGGTGCGGATGATGAGCTTCGCCTGCTGGTCCAGTTGCTCGTAGGCGGTGCGCAGGCGGGTCAGCTCCTCCACTTGCCGGCGCGCCGCCTCCGCCTTGGTGAACAGGTAGGAAAACGTCCCCACCACCAGCAGGGCCGTTCCCACCGAGGCAAGGTCAAAGCCGGCCTGCGCCCACAGCAGCACCGCCGTGAGCACGCCGACCAGGTAGATGATCAGCAATCGCGCCGCCGACATGCCTACTCTCCAAAGGCCACGATGAGCACGGAGCCGGTCTGCACCGCGGCCCGCCCGGCCACCAGCGCGCTGTCCACCGGCCCCTGCTCGCCGTACGTGTAGCAGCCGGCCACCGGCACCGACGCTCCGACGAGCCGCCGGATGCGGGCCATCTCCATGGCCGCATGGTGCTCGCCCAGCAGCCGGCGCCGCGCCGCGGAATCGAAGACCAGGAGCCCTGCGACGCGGTGCAGGGGTTTGACCGCCTGCTGGGCCGCGGCCTCCGCCGCTTCCAGCGCGAGCTCCCGGCTGCCGATCATCAGCTGCAGCCAGGAGCCCTCCAGGATCTCGCCGTTGCACGCCAAGCTGCCGTCGTGCCGGAAGGCCACGACGTTGCGCAAGAGCCAGCGATCCGGCGCTTCGCACTGCATGCCCAGCGGATAGGCGATCGCTTCCCGCGTCAGGCCCTCCTGCTGCAGGCGGCCGACCGCGTCGGCCCCGAAATATTCCTCGTACACCGACGCAGCCGGCTGGTGGTCCAGGGCCTCCAGCACATTGGCGTGCGCCCGCGTGATGCGCCGCGGCTTGCTGATGGGGGCGAACCCGTGCTCGATGCCCACCCCGATCTTGGCCGGCCCGGCGAAGAGCGCTCCGACGACCGCCTGGCTGAGCAGCCGCTCGTCGGCGTACTGGAACGTCTGCGCGAAGCGCAGGTCATCGCCGGTCAAGGCACCGATGATCAGCCCGTTGCCCCCCAGGACCTCCTGCATGCCGCGCACAACGTTCGTGTAGCTGGTGGCCAGCCCGTCTCCCAGGAACAGGAACCCCATGCGGCGGGGGTCCGGCAGCGCGCGCGCCGCCGTGAAGGCCGCCCGGTGACCGGCTTCGCGCGGGTCGTCGGAGAGGCCCGTGCCGAGCCCCACGCTGCAGCTGACGGCCTCCGAGGCGAGCAGGAAGACCACGCAGCTGCGCTGGCCTGGCCCTGTCGGCGTGATCTCTCCCGCCGTGCTGCCGCCGATCAGCGGAATCGCGCCGAGCGAGGAGCGCAGGCCCTGGAGCAGCTCCGCCTGGCCGAACCAGGACGAGGCGAAGGCCAGCGCCAGCTTGACGCGGGGCTTCGCCACGGTCTCCAGGGCGCGGGCGGCCGCCTCCGCTCCGGCCTGGAGCGGGTCCTCCGCGGCGCTCCACCCCACCGCGCATGACAAGGGTTGAGGCATCTCACTTGTAAGTATATCTGATTTCTAACATGAATGAGTACCAACGGTTAAGTCAATTGGGGGTCCCCGCGCCGGGTCCTGCTTAGGGCGGGTCCTGTCGCGGCCCATCCCAGCCGTCCTCGCCGCGCCGGACTATCGCCGTCGTCGGCTCCGGGCGGCTGGGAGCCCTGGGCCGCACCACCCGCCCTACGCCTGAACGAGGAAGTTGAACTTACGTCGGGCGGCGGACCACCACGGCGAGCGAATATGCGGTTCAGCCCGCGGAGGCGGACGGTCCTTAGCGCATGGCTGCGCGACCGACGAGGCCCCTGGGCCGAGGAGATTGCCGCAGCCGGTCCGCCGCAGCGGGCGCCCGTCCCTCGGCCCGAGGC